>PFBM01000010.1:35246-44985 GCA_002773285.1 Candidatus Kaiserbacteria bacterium CG10_big_fil_rev_8_21_14_0_10_59_10 | reverse complement strand
GACACTAAAGATTTCGCCACGGCGCTCCTTTCGGCCTTCAGGCAGGATGTAGATGTTCTTATGGTCGGGGAAATGCGCGGGCCCGAGACCATGGCCGCTGCCGTAACTGCCGCAGAGACGGGCCACCTTGTTCTCTCGACGCTTCACACCAACAATGCCGCGCAGACCATCGACCGCATCATAGATACCTTCCCCGCAAACCAGCAGGATCAGATACGGGTGCAGCTTGCGGCCTCGCTCGCCGGCATATTTTCACAGCGGCTCATACCGCGCATCTCCGGCGGGCTCATTCCGGCATACGAGCTTCTCATAAACAGCCGGGCCGTCGCGAACCTCATCCGTGAAAGGCGCACCCACGAGATCAACACGGTCATCGAAACCGGCTCTACAGAAGGCATGATAGACATGAACCGCTCGCTTGCCGAATTGGTCGCTCGCGGAGAGATAACCGTCGAGAGTGCGTATCAATACTCACTCAATCCCAACATCTTGCAAAAGTTGCTCTAGGCAGTATGCAGAAAGCAGAAGGCAGAAGGCAGATTGGAGTGCGTAACGCTTTATATGCCGCTCGGCAACCTCTGCCTTCTGCCTTTTGTCTGCTATCTTCCACCCGCTAACCTATGGCCCTATTTTCCTACACTGCCGTTGATGCTGAGGGCGCGGAGCGGCGCGGAACTATCGACGCCGGTTCAATCGACTTGGCGATCTCGGCTCTGCAACACCGCGGCCTGACCATATCCGACATCGACCCGGCGGAGTCGAAATCCATTTTTACTGAGCGTCTTGCCATTTTCGAGCGTGTCAAGAACAGCGACGTCGTAATGCTCTCTAGGCAGATAACGACGCTGTTCGAGGCGCAGGTCTCCGCACTGCGCGCGTTCCGCCTGCTTGCGGCCGAAGCCAGGACGCCGCTGTTAGCCGATAAACTGACGGAGGTTGCCAACGACATACAGGGTGGTTCGACCATATCGAACGCACTCTCGAAGCACCCCGACGTGTTCTCGTCCTTTTACGTCAATATGGTGCGCGCAGGCGAAGAGACGGGCAAACTGGACGAGGCGTTTTCCTTCCTCGCCGACTACCTGGATCGCAACTACGAGATTACGCAGAAGGCGCGCAACGCGCTCATTTATCCTGCGTTCATCATCTTCACCTTCTCTGTCGTCATGGTCTTGATGATGACGCTTGTTATCCCGCGCCTAGCCGTGATGCTCGAGGAGGTGGGGCAAGACCTTCCGTTGTATACGCGAGCGGTGATCGGTATGAGCGAATTCTTCTCCAGCTACATGCTCCTCATCATCATCGTGTTCGGTATCATCACTTTCTTCATCGTTCGCTATGCGCGGACCGAACAGGGTGGGCTTCTCGCATCGCAGGCACGGCTCGCCGTTCCACATATCGGCGGCATCTATCGCAAGCTCTTTCTCTCGCGCATTGCCGACAACCTCTCGACCATGTTAAAGAGCGGCATACAGATGCTGCGCGGGCTCGAGGTGACCGCGAGCGTGGTGGAAGACAAAACCTACGAGCGCGTGCTTCGAGAGGCCGCCAATGACGTGAAAGGCGGCATGCCGGTTTCCGAGGCACTGCGGAAGCACCCCGAAATGCCCGGCATCGTGGTCGCTATGATGAAAATAGGCGAGGAGACGGGAAATATGGGGCAAATACTAGATACGATGGCGCGCTTTTATCGGCGCGAAGTGAACAACGCCGTCGATACCCTCGTGTCCCTCATCGAACCCTTCATGATAGTGGTGCTCGCCCTTGGCGTCGCCATACTGCTCGCGTCCGTCCTTGTGCCTATTTACAACATCGCGAGCGGCTTTTAGGTACATTAGAGGCCCGTTTGTTGTCCACAGGCGACGATTGCCCACAAAGAAATGAGTGTACAATTCATGTACGCAAGGTAATCTGCGGGTTCGAGTTATTAATTATCACAACGTAAGCAAACCATTTATGCGGTCATTTTCGCGCGGTTTCACTTTAATAGAACTTTTGGTCGTAATTGCCATCATCGGCATCTTGTCGTCGGTCGTACTCGCGTCGCTCAACAGCGCGCGCGAAAAGGGCCGAGACTCGCGCCGCATCTCGGACATCAAGCAACTCCAGCTTGCACTCGAGCTCTACTATGACGGCAACAGCAGCACATATCCAGCTAACCTCGCCGATGTCGCGCCGGATTACATCTCCGTTATCCCTACCGGTCCGCAGGGAGATGCATACCAGTATGCGTCCGTCGACAGCGGTTCATCGTACGTACTCGCCGCTACGCTTGAAGATGAGAATCACAGCGTCTTCGACAATAGCGTTACGGGAACGGACGTCGGGGGCAGCGGCATTGACTGCGGCACGCCCGTATACTGCGTGCGTCCATAGCACTCCTTACGTATAGGTGCCGATATGCACGAAACGCGCCCCAGACGGGGCGCGTTTCGTGCTATCCTCACGCATAATGCTAGTTGAAGCCATCGCCTATGGCGGATTCGGCCTCATCATAGGCAGCTTCTTGAACGTTCTCATACTTCGGCGCGCGACGGGAAAAACGCTTTCAGGCAGAAGCGCGTGCGCCTCGTGCGGCGCGACGTTGCGCGTGCGCGACCTCGTCCCAGTTTTTTCATGGGTTTTGCTGCGCGGGCGCTGTGCGCACTGTGGATGCGCCATTTCGCCCCAGTATCCCCTCGTCGAGGCGCTCACGGCCACACTTTTCATCGCGATAGGGCTTTCCGAGATCTCTCTCGCGCATCTTGCGCCCGCGCTTGTTGCCGCCGCGCTTCTTATCGCCATTGCCGCATACGATGTGCGGCACACCATCATTCCGGATGCGTGGGTCTGGCTCTTTAACGCCTCTGCTATCCTCTCTCTCCTCCTTTCGCCTCTGTTCCCGGATAATGCGCTGCAGCTTCTTCTCGCGGGGCCCATCGTCGCGCTGCCGCTTGCAGCGCTCTGGCTTTTTTCCGGCGGACGGTGGATGGGCCTTGGCGACGCAAAGCTCGCGCTCGGCATCGGCTGGTTTCTTGGGGTCATGCACGGGCTTGGTGCGCTCCTCCTTTCCTTCGTTATCGGCGCGCTTGTAAGCGTTTTTATCCTGTTGCCGTTGCCTCGCTATGCGGAAGGATTACGCAAACTCGGGATAACTTCCTATGCGCCAAGCGGCGCGCGCCTTACAATGGGGAGCGAAGTGCCGTTCGGTCCGTTTCTTGCCACTGCGTTCATCATAGTGTGGCTCTCGCACCTGTACGGCATCGATATACTTTCCTATGGCCTGTGGAATGTGGCGCATGATTGGTAAAAGAGGCCGGCGCCTCGTGGGGGGCGGTAGGCGCGGCTTTTCTTTGGTGGAGCTCATTGCCGTAACCGGTATATTCGCGCTTCTCTCCGCTATCGTGCTCGCGAACAACACCCGCTTCGGCGGCTCCATTACGCTCGAGCACCTCGCCTACGACGTCGCGCTCTCCGTTCGAGAGGCGCAGCTCTACGGCATCGCCGTGCGCCGCACGGAAGCGGGCGAATTCTCGACCGGCTACGGCATGCATTTCTCCCTCGCAAGTCCAAACTCGTACATACTGTTCGCGGACACGTTTGAGAACGGCCTATACGATGGCGGAGAGCTTGTGGAATCTACCACGATACGCTCCGGGTATGGTATAGCGGACATATGTGTCAGCACCCAGGCGGGCGAAACATGCGGCATCAATACATTGAACGTAGTCTACAAGCGCCCGGAACCGGACGCGTGCATAGGCACGGGTGACGTTACGATCGGCGGGGACGGCCTATGCACATCAGTCCGCACGCAGGCGCGCGTCCTCTTGACGTCGCCCCGAGGGGATAGAGCCACAATTGCAATAGAGTCGACGGGACAAGTATATGTGGAGTAACACGGCGGCAGGCAACATACGCGAGAGGCACAGGGCGAAGCAACGGAGCATCCCCGCTCGTCTGCATCTTCACCGGGGAAGCTCACGCAGCGCGCAGCGCGGATTTTCACTCATTGAGCTGATGGTCGCGGTGACGCTGTTCGCAACGGTTATGCTCGTCTCCATCGGCTCCCTCCTCTCTCTTGTCGAGGCGAACCGTAAGGCGCGCGCGCTTGAGTCGGTGATGAACAATCTCAACATCGCGCTCGACGGCATGGTACGCGCTATCCGCATGGGCAGTACGTACCACTGCGGCTCAGGAAACTTGACCCAACCGCTCGACTGTCCCTCGGGCGGCTCTCAGATCGCATTCGAGCCGTTCGGCGGCGATCCGGGAGACCCGGACGACCAGTGGGTATACTTTCACGACCCTAGTACCCAAGGACTCTACCGCTCGACGCGCAGCGGCTCGAACCCGGCACTTATTACGTCGCCGCAGGTCCTGATAGAGGAGATGACATTCTACGTTGTAGGGACGGACCGCGGCTGTGAGGTATCGCCCTGCGACATGGTGCAGCCGAAGGTGGTCATCACGATGAAAGGAACAGCCGGTTCCGAACGCGTCCGCACACGCACCTCTTTCTCCATTCAAGCAACGGCCGTGCAGCGGCTTCTCGACATATGATTGTGAAAAGACCACTCAGCACGCCGCAGTCCAACGCCGCAGAAAACCGCGGCACGTTCCTGCCGCAGGTCGCAGGCCGTAGGATGCGGGCAACGAATGGATTTACGCTCGTTGAAACGCTTGTCGCGATAGCGGTTCTCACCATCGCCATCGTCGCCCCAATGTCGCTCACGACGCAGAGTCTCTCGAGCGCATACTATGCGCGCGACCAGGTAACCGCTTTTCACCTAGCGCAGGAGGCCATCGAGGCGGTGCGCAGCGTGCGCGACGGCAACGTCCTTTCGAACGCGTTCGGGGAGCCCGCGGACCTTCTCAGCGGATTCCCAAGCACAAGCGACGAGCCGTTCATTGTGGATACGCGTGACAACACGATGACGCTGTGCCCGGCGCAGACATGTCCGCCGCTGCAGACGGACGGCAACTTTTACGGCTATGGAGGCGGCGCGGCCGGCTGGGCCGACACGCGCTTCACGCGGGAAGTACGTGCGCAGTTCGTGAGTGAGCCGGACGAAATACGCGTATCGGTAACCGTGCGCTGGGCGACAGGCGCACAGAGCGCGCGCTCCTTCACTATCAGCGAGAACCTCTTCCGTTGGGTAGACGATGGGAGCGCACAATAACGTATGAATATCCCGACGAATTTCAAGCGTTACACTGCATGCGGAAGCGCCTCAGGAGCGCATAGGGCGCTTGCCACCCTCCGCTTCGCGCCGTTTAGAGCGCAGAGGCGCGGCTTCACCATTCTCATGGCCATGCTCGTCTCATCGCTCGTGCTCGCGCTCGGGCTCTCTATCTTCTCCATTGCACAGAAGAGCGTGGCCCTCTCTGCCATTGGGCGCGATTCGCAGTTCGCATTTTATGCGGCCGATACAGGTGCCGAGTGCGCGCTCTTTTGGGATATGCGGCATGGAGCTTTTTCGGCCGAGGAAGAGCCGTTTGCGGATGCCGCGTGCGACGGACAGTCGATCGGCCCGTTCAGCTTCGAGGGCTATGGCGTCAACCAGATTTTCGAATTCGAGCCAGCCGGGTTCTGTGCTCGTGTTGTTGTGGAGAAAAGCGATACGCATCCCCGTACGGTTATCCACTCCGATGGCTACAGCACGTCTTGCGACACCATTGAGACGAGCCGGCGCGCATTGCAGCGCTCCGTGCGCATGCAGTACTAGGTGAGAGGGCAGCTGGAGTCGCGAGGCGCAAACCTATATGCTTACCGCATGATCCCCAAAGACGTTCGCGAACGGTACGATAAGCTGAAGCGCACGATACACCGATACCGCACGGCGCGGCACGTCCACGACCGCGAGGAGATATCCATCGAGGCGGAAGACGCGCTCAAGCGGGAGCTCGCGCACATAGAAGAGGAGTATCCCTCGCTCATCGGACCGGATTCGCCATCCCAGCGCGTCGGTGGCGCGCCGCTTCCGGCGTTTAAGAAAGTGAGGCACAAGGTGGCGCAGTGGTCGTTCAATGACGCGTTCACGCCGGAAGAGGTGCGCGAATTCGATGCGCGAGTGCGCCGCTTTCTCGCAAAACGCATCGGCAAGGCAGAGCCGACCTACGAGTGTGAGCTAAAGATAGACGGCCTGAAAATAGTGCTCGAGTATGAGAAGGGAATATTGAAAACCGCCGCGACGCGCGGCGACGGGCGCATCGGCGAAGACGTCACGCACAACGTGCGGACCATCGAATCCGTCCCGCTCTCCCTTGAGCGGCCGATCGATGTCGTCGTCGAGGGGGAAGTGTGGATGAGCGCCCGCTCGCTCGAAGAGCTGAACGCCCAACGGCGAGCGCAGGGCAAGCCACTCTTTGCCAATCCGCGGAACGCCGCTGCCGGCTCCATCCGCCAGCTCGACCCGAAAATCGCCGCCTCGCGCAAACTCGACATGTTCGTATACGATCTCGCGCTCACCTCGGAGGCGTTCCCGCCGACGCAGCTCGAAGAGCTGGCATATCTGCGCGAGCTCGGTTTCAAGGTGAATCCGCACCGGCGGCACGCAAAGGCGATAGACGATGCGATACGGTTTTGGGAGGAATGGAAACCGAAGGCACGCACGCAGGAATACTGGGTTGATGGCATCGTCATCAAGGTTAACGAACGGCGTTTTGAGGAAGCGCTCGGCTTTACGGGCAAGGCGACGCGCGGCGCTATCGCGTTCAAGTTTCCCGCCGAGCAAGTGACGACCGTCGTGGAGGATATCGTGCTGCAAGTCGGACGCACTGGCGTCTTGACGCCCGTGGCGCATTTACGCCCCGCAGAGGTCGCCGGCACCGTCGTCTCGCGCGCGACCCTGCACAACGAAGACGAGATACGCCGCCTCGACGTCCGCATCGGCGATACGGTCATTCTGCAAAAGGCGGGTGATGTCATCCCCGATATCGTGCGCGTCCTGCCGGAGATGCGCACCGGCAGAGAAAAACCGTTCGTGTGGCCGAAACGCGTGCCAGAGTGCGGCGGCGATGGCGCTATCGAGCGAGTGCCCGGGCAGGCGGCGTGGCGCTGCGTCAATAAGGATTCCTTCGCCGTCGTGCGCCGCCGTTTCCACAATTTTGTGGGAAAGCATGCGTTGGACATAGAGGGTCTTGGCCGCGAGCGCATGGACATGCTGCTCGAGAAGGGCTTGGTACAGCACTACGACGATATATTCACTCTTAAAGAGGGTGATCTTCTTGCGCTTGAGGGGTTTGCCGAAGTGTCTGCTAGAAAACTCATCGCTTCCATTCAAAACGCTCGCACGGTCGAGCTTGCACGCCTCTTGGTAGGCCTTTCTATTCCGCAGGTGGGCGAAGAAACAGCCATACTTCTTGCGAAGCGGTACAAAACGCTGGACGATGTCGCCGCAGCATCTGAAGGAGAGTTGACGGCGATAGAAGGCATCGGCCCTATCGTGGCGCGCGAGATAGGCGAGTGGTTCGGCGCGGCCCGGCACCGAAAACTCATAGAGAATTTAAAAAAGGTGCTCACGATATCAAACCCGCTTTTTGCAAAAAAGGGCAAAGGCGCGCTTGCTGGCACGTCGTTCGTCCTAACCGGCACGATGGAGAGCATGAGCCGAGACGAGGCGGCCGAGCGCATCCGCCGTTTGGGCGGCAAAGTATCAAGTTCCGTGTCTAAAAAAACCGATTATGTGGTCGCGGGCGAGAACCCGGGCGCAAAACTCGACCGGGCGCGCGAGCTGGGTGTCTCGGTACTGACAGAAAGAGAATTCTTACGTATAGTTGGGCAATCATGACGCAGGTGGATATTGAGAGTTTGGCTAAGCTTGCGCGGCTGGAGGTCTCGAATGAGGAGCGCTCGAGGATGGAGGAGGATATTCCGGCGATTGTGGAATTTGTTGAGACGATACAAAAGGCCGAAGCGGATGCGCCCCCTTCGGCGGGCTCGACTGGCTCGCCGCACTCACACATTGGGCTCCAAAACGTCATGCGCGAGGATGAGAACCCCCATGAAAGCGGGAAGTTTACGGAGAGGATGCTTTCGGGCGCTCCGAAGGTGGTGGATGGGCGCGTGGCGGTAAGGCAAGTGCTCAAACGCAGTCCATAGTCGATAGTCCTTAGATCTTAGAGAAAATCGAAACCCTATACCTATAGACTATGGACTATTCACTATTGACTGACCTTACTATTGCGGAGGCGAGGAGGGCGCTTGACGCGAAGGAATGTTCCGCGCTCGAGCTTGCAGACGCCTACCTCGAGGCGATCAAGGAAAAAGATGGTGAGATACACGCGTATCTTGAAGTGTGGGAGGAGGCCGCGCGCGCTGAAGCGCGCGCGGCGGATGCACAGCTCAGCGCGGGTACAGGCCGCGCACTCACCGGCATACCGCTCGCGCTGAAAGACAACATTCTTGTAGAGGGACGCACCGCGAGTGCAGCGTCGAAAATACTCGAAAATTATGCCGCCTCCTACGATGCGACTGTCACAAAAAAATTAAAGGAACAGAGCGTGGTATTTCTCGGCCGCACGAATATGGATGAATTCGCGATGGGCAGCTCTACCGAGAATTCCGCATATGGCCCGACGAAGAATCCGCACGACGTGGCGCGAGTTCCGGGCGGCTCCTCCGGCGGCTCCGCCGCAGCTGTCGCCGCGCGCCTGTGTGCGGCTTCGCTCGGCAGTGACACCGGCGGCTCCATACGGCAACCCGCGGCTCTTTGCGGCGTCGTTGGCCTGTACCCGACGTACGGCTCGGTATCGCGCTTCGGCCTTATCGCCATGGGCTCCTCGCTCGACCAGATAGGTCCGCTCGCGCGCACGGTAGAGGATGCCGGGATACTTTTTAATGCCATATGCGGGCACGATCCGCGCGACAGCACATCCATACCGGCAACCGGCAACCGGCCACCAGCTACGAAGAGGATCGGCGTACCGCGCGATTTCCTTGGATCGGGCATAGAGGCCGACGTGCTCGAAAATTTCGAAAAGACGCTCGCGCGGCTGCGCGAGAAAGGGTATGAAGTGAGGGACATCACGCTGCCAAACATCAGGCATTCGCTCGCGGTCTACTATATCGTCATGCCGGCGGAGGCGTCCACCAATCTTGCGCGCTACGACGGCATCCGCTACGGCCTTTCGTCGCCTGCCGAGGACATCGCCGGCGTCTATGCGAAGACACGCGGCGAGGGGTTCGGCCTCGAGGTGCGCCGCCGCATTCTGGTGGGGACCTTCGTGCTCTCTGCCGGCTACGCGGACGCCTACTACCGCAGAGCGCTCGGCGTGCGTGCGCGTATCAGGAGAGAATTCGCGGAAGCGTTAGACGAAGCGTCGGGCGTTGACGTCATTGCGACACCGACGACCCCGGCGCCGGCATTCAAGCTCGGCGAAAAGGCGGACCCGCTTTCCATGTATGCCGCCGACATATTCACCGTGCCGGTCAATCTCGCCGGCATCCCCGCCATCTCCGTACCCAACGGCTCCCTGGAGCGCGAGGGAAAGACGTTGCCGACGGCCATTCAGTTCATCGGGCGCCCGCGCGACGAGAGCACGCTCTTCGCGGTGGGAGTCGATGTTGAAAAGACGAGCGGATAGCGCAGTAAGCGCGCTATACTTCGCTCATGAACGGCATGGGTTTTTTCGAGTGGCTTACATGGTTTTTCGGACAAATTGCGCTCACGTGGTTTTGGTCTCCGGCCGAGCCGCTGGTCGAGACACCGCGACTCGGCGTACCGGACATTCCGACTGCCGAGCCGTCGGAGCGCGT
>PFBM01000010.1:0-35233 GCA_002773285.1 Candidatus Kaiserbacteria bacterium CG10_big_fil_rev_8_21_14_0_10_59_10 | reverse complement strand
GGGTGGTACGCGCTTGCGGTTCTTTTTGGCCTGGTGCTATCCGCGGTGATGCTCTATTGCGTCATACGGATCCGCCAGATACGCGAGGAGGAGAGGCGAGCGCGCCTCGCGGATGTGCGCCCGGTTGCCGCAAGGGACGTTTCGCGCACCGAGTTGCGGTGGCAGCGTGTTCTGGAGCAGGTAAGCTCCGACGATGACCATAAGTGGCGGCTCGCCATCCTGGAGGCGGATATCATGCTGAACGACCTCTTGGATACGCTTGGGCTTCGCGGCGAGACCATGTCGGACAAAATGAAGCAGGTGGGACGGGATAAGTTCAACACTATCGACCTCGCCTGGGAGGCGCACCGCGTCAGGAATCGTGTCGCGCACGAGGGGAGCGAGCACGGGCTCACGGCGCGCGAAGCGCGGCGCGTCATTCGCATGTATGAGCAGGTCTTCCGCGAATTCCGCTATATTGAGTAAAATTAGCTTCTAGCTTCTAGTTTCTGGCTTCCGACCGTAAGTCGTGCTACCCTTTTGCTAGCGGGGTGGAGCAGTAGTAGCTCGCCAGGCTCATAACCTGGAGGTCGCGGGTGCAAGTCCCGCCCCCGCAACAGCCAAAAGCAAAGCGCCCCACAAGGGGCGTTTTGCTTTTGCTGCTGTTGAAGGGGGAGCGAAGTGCCTGCGCACTTCACATCGGGACTTGGAAGAGGGTCGGAGAATGGGAGGGGCGTATCGCAATGACGCTTGTGATATTGCGGCTTCATGTAGCGGCGTGCTACAGTCACATATATGAGTAAACAAGCGGCCATATTGGCATTTGCGGGGGCGGTACTAGTTTTCGGCGTTAAAAGAGACCCTCGCCGCTAACAGGCAAGGGTCTCGGAACTGCCACACGTCCCGTCATTTCAGGAAGTCCATGCCAGAAGCAAAGTGCCGCCAACGATCGGCAAACACAATAGCGTGGACATGCTCGCCATGCTCGACTCTCGACTTCAGGAATCCGTCCACGAAGTCTGTGCCCTGATGCAGAGGTAGGCCAGCCATTTCACGAACGAGTCGCGCTGGAAAGTAACGCATACCTACGTCAAGATAGAGTCTAGGATCTGCCCCTTGCGGTAGGCGTTCCGGGGGATCGTATGCTTCAACAATATCGCCGCGCAGGTGAACGCGATGATGCGTCGGAGCGATCTCAATCCTGTGTGACACGGCGATTACCGCGGCACTGCCTTGCAATTCATTCGCGCGTTGCATCATCGAAGCGATCACTTTTGATGGCAACAACGTGTCGACCCCCTTCACCAGACAGCTTCGGTATCCGCCCATATATCCGACAACATGGACGAACCTCGGTAATTCGCCCGTTATGTGTGGAGCGTCGATGACTTTGATCCTCCCGCGTCCTTCAGGATGCGCCGTGCCCGCAGATACCTGTCGCGACCCAGACCGTATTGATTTCTTTCTGTGCGAGGATGCTGTCAACGATCCGCGCAAGAATCGACCTGCTTTGAAATCGTAACGTTCCTTTCTGTTTCCGATGCGACAAGGCTCCCATGCGGCTGCCTCTGCCACCCGCCAGAATCACAATATCCATCTATGCGTCTCCTTAAACGATTTCGCTTTTTCAACTTCAGCAATAGTGCAGAGAAAGAAATCTGTGTCAACCTACTCACGCGATTGTTACATATTCCCGTACGTAACGGATAGCGGACAAGAGATTGCGCATGTCGTTCAAAGCGTCATGCGCTTTCAATAAGGGCTCGTCTTCAAAAGCTTGAATGAGCGTTCCGCTCGAATACGCATCAATGTCCACACCGAGGTTTAGAAAAATCGGCGCCATCAGCGGGCGCAGGTTAGTGAGATGGTCGGAGCTCAAGGAAGTAGATACTTGCAGCAGTTCGCAGTTCTCCTTCAGTACTTCTATGTCTCGTCCCCAACAGTATGCACGCAGGCCGCCAATAAATTCCTCAAGTTTTTTCAGAGCTTGCGAGAATGGAATTCCACGACTCTCGATGTCGGTCTGCGTAATCCCGGTGAGCTGAATAATGAAGTCTGACAATTCCGGATTTTTTTCCGGGCGAACGTAATCTAGAAGCGAATCGGTTTCGGAAAGGGTTGTCGCGGAGACTTTGATAGCGCCGATCTGGATTATTTCTCTATGTTCACCTGGGCCAGACCAATTGCGTTCATCGCTCTTTTCCCACGCTGTATATTCAAAGTCGAACAGAATAAATTCAGCGGGAAATTTTACTTTCAGGCGCGACTGATTTTCAGTACCATGTTCCATCACTAAAAGATATCAGTATTCACAACACTCACAATATGTTGGAAAAATCATAAGGCTGTCAAAGACACCCGAATTACGTGCTGGTGAATGACTCAATCGGCTGAGTCATGCAGGCCCCTCTCGTTTGTCTTCCCAAAACCACCGAAAGCCCTTCAAATGCGCTCACACTGACCCATACCAACAGGCATCAGTCGCGCGCACGCTTGGTACGCTGAAATGCTTTGTGGTTATTGACCTGTGGGGTGCGGTACCGAGTTGGGCAACAAGGTGTGACTTTCCATTGCGAAAGTCCTCATATATAGCGTTTTCGAATGATATTGCGGCTTCATGTAGCGGCGTGCTACAGTGAAATACATGAGTAAACAAGCGGCCATCTTGGCCTTTGCGGGGGCGGTACTAGTTGTGGGCATCGGAGCGTACTTTTTATTCATGCAATCAGACGAGGGGGAAACGCTGCCGCGGTATACCATCGATTTCCAAATACCGGAGCGGGCTGTCTTTGCCATAGGCGAGTCCTTCAGCGTTACGGCCGTCGTTACGACCGTGACGCCGAAGCTGGAGGAGTATCAGGGTGTCTGGGAGCCGACGGAGCCGTATCAAAGACCATGGCGACTAGAGGGCGAATACGTCGTGGACGGGCCGGCGGTAATAGTGTCAGGTGAGAGAGTTATAGTCGGGCGCCCGGAGGTGGAAACGCCGCCGGACGAGACGGAGCGCGGCATCACTTCGGAGGTGGCAACGTTCGCCTGTGAGGAGGAAGGAGCGGCGCACATCATTTTCTCGTACAGCGTGCAGCAGGAGAGCCGCGGCCTGTTCGCGGACCCGAGCCGCGACGTGCTCTCCGTCGAGTGTGTTCTCTCGACCGATCTGCCGCCGGACGAGTTCGGTGGCTCTCTGGAGTCCGGCGGCGCACGACCGAAAGTAACGGCGCCGACAGTCAATCCGGGTATACGGATAAAGGGGTTGGAAGGGTTGAAGCAATAAAGGTTCCTCGGGGCACGTCCCGAGGAATGTCGGAACTCGCTCCACTTGCTCTGCGTCGCTAATACATCCGCCGCGCGCAATGCACAGTAGATGGGTGTCTCTTCAGTGGGGGCGAAGTATACTGAGTGTATGAATAAAATAATTCTCGCATTGCTGGCCGCCATAGTGCTTGTCGGCGTGGGTATGTATATTTTTTCCTCTGCTCCCGAGACCGCTCAGAACGGCCTCGGCGAGCCGGGAGAGCCCGAGGCACGGGTTATCTCATGGGAGGAGGCGGTTGAGCGCATCAAAAAGTGCGATGTCGACATGGTTTTCCAGACACACGCGCTCGATGTACATCTATATCTCAAAAGCGGCGAGCGCGTACGCGCCGTCGAACCCTCGATAGACGAAGTATTCCGCGTCCTTCAGGATGCGCCGTGCCCGCAGATACCTGTCGCGACCGAATAGGAGCTCCCGGCAGTGGTAGAATCGGTCGATGAGAATACTGGTGGTGGGAGCGGGGCCGACTGGCCTTACGGCGGCGCTTGAGTTTGCACGGCAGGGCATCGTGCCGGATATTGTTGATGCGAAAGACGAGCCGTCCCCGCTTTCGCGCGCGGTCGGCATTTTGCCGAACAGTATCGAGATTCTTGATAGGGTCGGGGTCGGGGAGCGCATACTGCAAGAGGGAGCGCGCATCAAGCACGTGCTCATACAGCGGGACGGCCGGGCCCTCATCGACCTCGATATTTCAAAAATAGCAGGGAAAGAAAGATTCTTGATCGGCCTCCCGCAGGATAGGACGGAGCATCTCATGAGTGAGCGGCTGGCCGAGATGGGCGTCACGGTGCGATACGGGAAAAAAGTGACGGGCGTTCTAACCACCGCGAACGATGTATCCGCGACGTTCGAAGATGGCAGCACCAAGACATACGACTGGGTCATCGGCGCCGATGGCATTCGGTCAACCATTCGGGAATCCCTCGGCATTGCCTTTGACGGCTACGAGCTTGCAGAGGACTGGTCCATTGCCGACGTGGAGCTTGCAAACGGGTACGACCCGAACACGATACGGGCGTGGCTCATGAGGGGTGCGGGCGCCCAGAGGGACGCGATGGTCATGGCTCCTATCACGCACAACAGGGTCCGCCTTGTATCTTCCACGCCAGATAGCTTGGCTGCATTGCCTATACGGTTGGATGTCAAGGACGTGAGGCGTTCAGGCACGTTTAAAATCTCAATTCGTCAAGCTCGCCAGTATGTCAAAGGACGCGTAGTAATAGCTGGGGACGCTGCGCACGTGCACTCTCCGGTTGGCGGGCGGGGCATGAATCTCGGCATAGACGACGCCCATGCTGCGGTACAGTCGATTCTGGAGAACAAAACAGAGGAGTACGAAGTGGCGCGGAAGAAAATCGCGGCACGCATCATACGCGACACCGAATCCATACGAAAAACACTCGTTTCGAAGAATTCATTCGTGGCCGCCTTCCTCATTAGCGCGACGTGGCTCGTTCAACATGTGCCACTTTTACAGCAGAGGTTCGTCCGGGAAATGCTGGAGCTGTAGGCGGCGGAGTTCGGCCGGTAGGTCTGCTTGATTAAGTTCGAGAAAAGCGCATGATGCATACTATGCACCTACCATTTTTGAGCGTTGTCGTTCTTTCGCTTGCGTTTGCGTCTGTGGCTTTTGCGCAGTCGACCGTTAATATTCGCGTGGAAGCTGGCGCGAGTGCGGGCACCGGTGCGAGCTCAACGAAAGTTTCAGAGGTAAAAATGGAGATCGAAACAATAGAAATGCGAGCACGAGCGGGAGAATCGTTCATACTTGACGGGACTCGAAGCAGCGACGACGGTGTGGCGCGCACGTTCATCTGGACGCAGGTGTCTGGGCCCTTTAGGTTTGAGACGCGGGAAGGAGCGCGTGCTTCGTTCACCCCGACAGTGCCGGGTATGTATGTGTTTGAGCTTCGCACCGGCGAGGGAGACAGCGCTCGCGTGGAGAAACGTGTGGAAGTTTCCGTATCGACCGGGAACCGTACTACGGATACGCAGAAAGAAGCAGACTCAGGCGAAACGCGGCAAAACTTGCCGCTTGCCGACGGCGTGGCACCCGTACTGATGAGCAGTATTTTCAAGGAAGATGGCATCGCAATACGCTCCGGGTCGTTTCAAGATGCAGATAGGAACGGAGGCCTTGACCGCTCGAGAGCATCGACGGGTGGCGATGCGGAGAGCGATGTGCGCGCGATAGCCGAGCTGGTCGTAACCGGTCGGACCGTGCGAGGATGGAACCCGGAGAAAAAGGAGGCGATCAGCGCGCGTGCAAGTGTTTTAGAGAAGGTGGAGAGCGCGGAGGATTTCGGCGTGTATGTCGCATCGGTTGCGATAGAGCGGGAGGATATAGAAGAGATAGTCGTAGCGGAAGACCACGTGGAAATAGCATTCAGTGCGCCCGTGAAGTTTCTCGGTTTTATTCCTTTTGCCGTTACGGCAAGAGCCCGCGCGGGCGCTGAGATGCAAACTTCCGTGCGCTATCCGTGGTATGCGTTTCTGGCGACGAAGACCGGCACTCATGGAACTGCGGCAACCACGTTCGCAACGCGCATTAAGGCGCTGTACGATTCCAACACGGACCGCATTCAAGGCGCAGTCCTACAATAATCCCGCCCTTTTCGTCAGTACGCTCATGCCGCGTTCGGCCGCGAGAGCGCGGCAAGCGCGCATGACTCAGTCGGCGTGTGTTGAGAGAGGCGCGATGGGAAAATTGAGAAGTGAGGTGAAAATTGGTATTCTTGCCATGCGCCGGCGTAGCTCAGGTAGTTAGAGCATGGGACTCATAAACCCAAGGTCCCAGGTGCAAGTCCTGGCGCCGGCACCAAATTTTCCACAGCGATGGTTAGGTATATTTCCTGTCACGGTACAATAAAGGCATGTCGCCGATGTATCGTGCGGCGAACCACGATTTCTTCGAACGATGGTCGCCCGAAATGGCCTATGTGCTTGGTTACTTTGCTGCGGATGGTTCGATGATTAAAAACAAGCGCGGTGCTCACTTCATTGAGTTTTGCAGTACCGATAGATGCCTTATTGACTCTGTACGGCGTACGCTGTCTTCCGAGCACAAGATTTCTATTCGTTACAGAAAACCGCCTGAGCGGAATGTGTACCGCCTTCAGTTAGGGAGTAAGAAAATGTTCCAAGACCTGATTGCCCTTGGATATATACAAAATAAGAGCAAGAAGCTTCGTTTCCTGAATATACCGAGGCCCTTTGTTGCTGATTTTGTGCGAGGATATTTTGACGGGGACGGGAATATATATTTTCGTAAACATTGGGCAAAGGATCGGGGGCGTATGAAATGGTCTTTCAGTTCGCAGTTCACGTCAGGATCAAAAGAGTGTTTAGAGGACCTGCATGCAATACTGCTCTCCCATGGGGTGCAGAAAGGGGTTGTAAGGTCCAAGCATCGTAATCGAGGTTATAATCTGGTTCTCAGCCATCATGACAGCCTTGCACTTTATCATTTCATATATGATACTACATCAGCAGCGAGTCTTCATTTGCCGCGCAAATACAGCTTATTTAGCAAGGCAATAAGAACGTTGTATCCAAATGCGGCCGTAGCTCAATTTGGTTCGAGCACCCGCCTGTAGACGTGCAGCTTTCTGTTCGAAAGTCAGATTGAAACTCTCTGGGATAACGGTGAAGGCTACGTTTTCGGAAGAAAATATGCGAACACCGTGGGAACCCTAGAGATGGACGATGAGTCCATTTCAGTGGGAGCGCCGTAGAGACTAGATACCAGAGCACCTACGGGTACATATCTAAGGTGAAGATATAGTCCATGCCATTGCGAAAGCAGTGGAGAGCATGCACGCGGGAGGTTGCGGGTTCAAGTCCCGTCGGCCGCGCAGTATCGTGAGAAAGGTGCAAAGGAAAACAGCCCCGAAGGGCTGTTTTCTTTTCTCTCACGCCGCTACGTTATCCGGCCCTGTGTTGGAAGTCACGACGATGCGATGTGGATTGCTCGTACGCGCCGCCCCACAAGGCAAGCACGGCTATCGCTATACCTGTGATCACGAGCGCCCACATCATGTTCGCTTCAGTGAATCCAAGGAACGGCACGGCCACGACCCAGAGGCCGAGTAGCGCGTTAACCCATTGTTGCCACATATGCGACCTGATGGTTAATGCTCGTAAAACGACCAGCAACACAACGCCGCACCGCCTTCTTGCGGCGGCCACTGTGCGGTGCTGTTGCGTACGTATCAGTATGGAGCAAGCCGATGGAATGGGTGTGAATACCTGCGGCTGGGCGTAGGGTGAAAGAGGGGAGTATAATGCCGCCATGGCGAAATACATTATTGTACCTGCGGTGTTCCTGATACTTGTCGGCTGGATATGGTATTTATTCGGCGATAAGGGTTCCTTTGCCCCTGGAGAAGCTGAACCGCAGAGGGTGCGTGCTGAAGTTCGGCTTGGCGAGGAGGCCGCGGGGTTGGGTGTATACATAACGCCGTGGGAAGTGCTCGAAGACAGCCGTTGTCCGGCGGATATGCAGTGCATTTGGGCGGGCACGGTACGGGTGCGGGCAATGATGATAAGCGGGCTCGGCTCGCCCACGGGATATCCTGCGGAGTTCGTTCTCGGTGAGCCGCTCACGACAGAGGCGGAAACGGTTACGCTCGCGGAAGTCCGCCCCGAGCCGCGCAAAGGAGTGGAGATAGCGCCGAGCGAGTACATATTCGTGTTCGACATCGAACCGCGCCTACGGTAGCATCGTTCCAATGCGCACCGCTCGCGACATATACGAGCACTATCGCATCATGCCCGGGCTTGCGCTGCATCAGGTGCGCGTCGCTGCGGTGGGCAAGATGATCGCACGTCACATAGTGGAGAAAGAGGTAAAGGAGCAAGATGTCATATTCGCCGGCCTTTTTCACGACATGGGCAATATCATAAAAGCCGACCTCTCGCTCTTTCCGGAATTTCTTGAGCCGCAAGGGTTGGCCTATTGGCAGGAAGTGAAGCAGGAGTACCACGCGAAGTACGGCGACGATGAGCATGCGGCGACCGAGCACATCGCACGAGAAATAGGATTGCCGCCGTCGGCCATTCGCATCATTGGGTCAATGGGGTTCTCAAAAGCGCACATTGTTGCCGGCGCCGTGCCGTTGGAATTGAAGATCGCCGAGTATGCCGACCAGCGCGTGAGCCCCCATGGTGTCGTGAGCATGGAGGAGCGGCTCGCGGAGGGTAAGAAAAGGCACGCAAAAAGACGAGCCGACCTGCGCAGTACGCAGGATGATATCGCTGATGCGAATGTCGACGCGCTAAGGAAAATTGAAGAGCAGATATTCGCGCAAACAGACATCTCCCCCGAACACGTCACTGACGAGCGCATTGCGCCGATGGCCGAGGAGCTCTACAGCTATCCCGTACCGGTATCAGTGCGCTGAATCGGTCGGCTTGCGATCCGGCAGGTAGAGTACGAGCAACCCTACGACGATGCCGACGACGGCCGTTACGATCTGGTCGCCGCCCATGAAGCGCATATCGAACTCATCCAGAAGGTGCCACACGCCTCGCCAGATGAGAACGAATCCCAGCAGCAGCCCGAGATTGCCGATAACGTATTGCACCAGGTTCTTCCCGCGTCTCTTTTTTGCCATGCGGAAAAGTATATCATCGGCTCGCTCTGTGCATGCGCAAAAAAATCAGTATTATGCATATGCTTCCGTTGCAGATGGAGCATAAGCGTGCCGATGTAGCTCAGTTGGTAGAGCAACCCCATGGTAAGGGGTAGGTCGCCGGTTCAAATCCGGCCATCGGCTCAAGAATTGGAATGAGCACTGTGGCTTTACCTACGCCGAGAGTGCGCTGTGAGAGAAAGAGTGATACTATCGTGTAAGGGTTCCATCCGTATTATGTCTAGGTAGCGTAGCATAGGGTGAGACAGGGGTGGGGCACTTTAGTATAAGAAAATTAATGGACATATAATGATACGTATGAAAAATATAACCATAACAGCATTCGCGATCGCGATGCTCATGTTTGCCGGCCCCGCGTTTGCGCAGTTACAGGACCTTCCGGAGCCAGGCATACTGCCCGGCAGCCCTGCATACTTCATTAAGGGGTTTTTTGAGCGCGTAGGCACATTTCTTACCTTTGGCAACAGCGCAAAGGCGGAGCGGCATCTATATCTGGCCGAAAAGCGGCTTGCTGAAGCGAAAGCGCTTGTCGAGCGGGACGGAGAAGAGGCGGGGGAGATCCTTGCGGCCGCCGTCATCCCCATGTTCCAAGACCAAAGTGAGCGCGCGAGGATAGCGACACTAAAATCAGACCTCGCGACGGTGCGGACAGGAGGCGTTCAGGGTGACCCGGATTTTGACTTGCTCAAACGGATCGCTGACGCCACCACAAAGCATCTTACGGTGCTCGATGAGGTCCTTGAGCGCGTGCCGGAACAAGCAAAAGAATCTATTAGGGCGGCGAAGGAGCGCTCTATTGCAGGCCAGATAGAAGCCCTGCGCGCCGTTGCAGAGCGAGACCCCGAAGCGGCAGTTGATATTTTTGCCCGAGCCGCCGAGGGCCGTCTCAATGCCGCACAGGCGAGAGCGGCTGCATATCTTAAGATCGAGGGCATAGCAGGAGAGGCGACGAGCAGGAACGGTGATGATGACGGAGACGGAGTGGCGGACGTACTCGCAGAGTTCGAGCGATATGCCGAGTTCGGACAAGAAATATCCGTGCTTGCACAAGGACTCCAAACGGGGGAAACGACCGTGGAGCAGTTGGTAGAGCGGGCGACAGCGCATCATCGCGATGTATTGCGTGATGTGCAGAGCAAAGCTCCGGCGCAAGCACGGGAGAGCATTCAGCGAGCACTGGATAAAAGTACGCCAAAGCTCATGGAGCGCGCGGCGCCTGTTCAAACCGGACGCCCTGCTGAACCGGCACCGCAAGGAAGAAGTATTCCTGAGAATTCGGTCGAAAGTGCCGATCAGGGCAGTGAGTCGGAAGAAATAGAAGTCGCGGAATCCAGCAGCGGGAGCGATGCCGCGCTCAGGCCGGAGAGTGAGAACGAAGCGGCAGGGCAGCCTGCAGGAGAAGCGGTGCCGGCTAACCCGGGAGTAAGGCGGTAAACCCTATATTCGGAAATATCCACCCCCCATCGCGCGCAGCGCGATGGGGGGTGTTCGTACCAGTATCTTTTTTGCAAAAAAAGATTTATGAGGAGTACAATGAATATCCAACAGCAGGCGCGGCGAGCCACTTTGGTTGACGCTAGAGAACCGCTCACCAGCCATATGCTTCGATAGCTATGCATCACGACGACGTATTGCTAATAGATACCGCCAAAGCCACCCCTGCGAAATACGAAGCGCTCTACAGAAAGTACGCTGACAAGGTCTTCAACTATTTTTGGTACCGCACGGGGCATGACAAAGAACTCTCGGAGGATTTGATGCAGGAGACGTTCCTGCGCGCCTTTCGGCACCTTCGGAAGTTCAAGCATCGCGGATATCCGTACCTCACCTACCTCCTCAGCATCGCCCATAATCTTCTCGTCGACCACTATCGAAAACCAAAGAGCGTTCCGGTCAATGAGCTGCCGACCGATGCGGTTCCGTACGAGATAACGGAAGACGTGTATCGAAAGTCAGAGGCGAAAGCGCTTTGGCGCGCCATTCAGGAGTTGCCTGCGAGGAACCGCGATGCGCTTCTTATGTACTACCAGGACGGAAAGCCCATCAAGGATATCGCCCGTATTATGAATGCGTCCGAGAACGCGGTGAAGCTTATTCTCTCCCGCACGCGCAAAAAACTGGCCTCCCACCCGTATCTTATGGATATCGCGGCGTTCGCCCCCAAAAAACGCATGTATACCAGCCCCCGGTTCCTACAGGGAAGGTGACACCTTTTTGCGCCTGGTCCGTTATATAGGGTGTAAACGGTCAGATGCGGTCAGATGGCGTGGTCGAACCATCGGAGACATAAGGGCATCTGTTTGAGCGATGGCGACTGTACCGATCCGTTACGCGGAAGGAAATGCGAAAACGCTTCGGAAGTTCGTTCGTTCAACGTCCGATGCGGTTTAGCAAAGATTCTCGGGTTTTCCCAGAAGCGCATCCGAAGTGCTTGCGTAGGTTTCCTGCCGTATCGACAATTGAATAGCTCGTGAGGTGTCCCATGTATTGATTGTGAGTGCCATGCGTATGGCACTGGCCCGAGGGGATAACCACAAACGGCATCCTCGGGCTGTATGGGTAAAGTACAGACGCGACCAGTTAACGCGAGAGATGCATGTGTTATGTGTTGAACCAAGGTTGGCAATTGCGCAAAAAGCATATCCGCGCATTTTGCAGGTTTGTTTGAGCAGATAGCAAACTTCTCCGGTACTGAGATGTGTTTGGAGAGAACATACAGGTCGAGATTATCAGCATGTAACGAACAAACTAACTGCGTATGGTAAATATAGCAAAACGAGACGACCAGGACCGCTCGGTTGCGTCCTACGAGTCGAGAAGTCCGTTCACACTCATCAATCGTTTCTTTGACGACGATCTCTTCGACCCGTTCAATGTGCTCACTCCGAGTTTATTCCGCAACCGCGGACTCTCGGGCGTGAGTACCTTGTTCCCGAAAGTGGATGTATCCGAAACGGATGAGGAGATCAAGGTCGTGGCGAACGTGCCAGGCATTGATCCGGATAAAATCAACATTGAGGTCGGCGAGGACTACCTTTCGCTCTCCGGAAGGATCGAGAAGGAAGTGAAGGACGAGGATAAGAGAGGAAAGGTGTATCGCTATGAGCGTGAATTCGGCGAGTTCAGGAGGGAATTCGCGCTGCCGGCACGGGTGAAGACGGATGACATCTCGGCAAAGGCAAAAAATGGTGTTCTCACCATTACGTTGCCGAAATCGGAGGAGGCAAAGAAACACAAGGTAAAGGTCGAGGTCGTCGATTAATCGCGCGGCGCCATCCCAGTGACGGGATGGCGCCGCAGCGCTTCAAGAGCAGGTATGAGGTGGGAAGAGGACCAAAAACTGCTGACAGGTTTGCTCGCGCTCTTGCTTGTGGCAAGCGTCACTGGCAACGTACTCCTCTACCGGGAGACACAGAGAAAAGAGCCGACCTACGCTCTGGGTGATATCGCATCATATTCGAGCGCATTTGAAAGCCCGGGCTTCAGGAATGAGATAATCACGGTTTTCGACGGCAAGCAGTTCCGTACGTATGCAACGTCAACGCCGTTAAGCGAAAGCGATATTCTTCGAATGCGCGCGGAGGTGGAGAAAGAGTTTGAGCGCGTGAACGAGTTCTTCAAGCGCCAGGACGAGCTCTTTAGGTCGCTTTGGAATTTCTGATGCAGCAACCTCTGCCGCGGGCGGGGCGGGGCGGTACGAGTGCGCTATTCCGGCATCCTCCATTGGAGAATAAGGAGGAAAATGGTATATTCCATGCCGCATAGGCCAGCGTAGCTCAGTCGGTAGAGCAGCGCACTCGTAACGCGCAGGTCGCCGGTTCGATCCCGGCCGCTGGCTCCGAGGTGTATACTGCTCTCGTGATGAGTGAGGATGTTCGCAAGAAAATCGCCGACATAGAGGCCCGGATGGCCGCGCCCGACTTTTGGGCCGACAAGGAGGCGGCGCAGGAGGCGCTGAGAGAGTACCAAGAGCTGAAAGCGAGGCGCGCGGGAAGCGGTGCGTACGACAAGGGTGACGCTATCGTCACCATCGTTTCCGGCGCGGGCGGCGACGATGCGGAGGATTTTTCCGGCATGTTGCTGCGCATGTATTCGAAATATGCGGAAGCGAAGGGCTGGAGCGTGTCGCTGCTTTCCGCGAACGCGAATACGATGGGCGGATACCGGAGCGTTTCGTTCGAGGTTTCGGGAAGCGGCCCGTATGGCGCGCTCAAGCGCGAGGCGGGCGTGCATCGGCTCGTGCGGCTCTCGCCCTTCGGGCAAGGCAAGCGGCAAACATCGTTCTCTCTCGTCGAGGTGCTGCCGCGGCTGCCGGATGTGGGGGAACTTCGCATTCCGGAGGACGAGCTTGAGGTGACGTTCGCGCGGGCCGGCGGCCCCGGAGGACAAAACGTGAATAAACGCGAAACGGCGGTGCGCGCCGTGCACAAGCCGACCGGCATCTCCGTCCACGTGACCTCGGAGCGCAGCCAGGCGCAGAATAAGGAGAAGGCACTCGAGATGCTGCGCGGGAAGCTCTACCAGATGCGCGAGGAGGCGGCCGCACAAGAAACGCGCGGCCTTGCCGCGGCCTCGAGTGCAAAAATAGAGTGGGGCAGCCAGATACGCTCGTACGTGCTGCATCCCTACCAGCTTGTCAAGGACCATCGCACGGGACATGAGCGGCGGGACGTCGAACGTGTGCTCGAAGGAGACATACAATCCTTCATTGATGAAGCGAAAACCTTGGACAGCGGCGATGGTACTGTATAATCAAGCGGATGTTATGACCGAAGGGAATTACATACGCTTGACCCGCCTAAATTCTGGACATGCGGTGAGCAATACATGCGCATTTCGCGCGATCCGTTTTGCGGAATGCGGGCGCCGTTTCGCAAAAAGAATTTTGGCGGGTGCAAGAGCTTCTAAACTCGCGGTTGCTCGTTAAGGATGTCTAGCACATGATTTACTACGACAAAGTAACGATGACGTACAACGGCGGGTATCCCGCCATTGAGGACATCACGCTCGGGATAGATCCGGGCGAATTCGTTTCCATCGTGGGGCATTCGGGCGCGGGAAAGACGACGCTGCTCAAAATGCTTTTTGCCGAGCTTTTTCCGACCGCGGGTTCCGTATATTTCGGCTCTCGCGAGATCGCCTCCCTCTCTCAAAAAGAGCTTCTTGAGATGCGCCGCAACATCGGTACCGTCTTCCAAGATTTTCGCCTGCTTCCCACCAAAACGGTATATGAAAACATCGCCTTCGCGATGGAGGTTGCGGGCAAGGACGACGATGAGATACGCGCCGACGTGCCGCATGTGCTGGAGCTGGTCGGACTTCCGGATAAAATGTGGAGTTTCCCTCGCGAACTCTCGGGCGGCGAGCAGCAGCGGGTCGCTATCGCGCGCGCCATCGTGAATCAGCCGGATGTGCTTATCGCGGACGAGCCGACGGGCAACCTCGACCCGATAAACACGCTCGACGTAGTTGAGATACTGAAGCGCATCAACGACCTCGGCACCACCGTACTTCTCACGACGCACAACAAAGGCGTCGTCGATTCGGTGGGGCGGCGCGTCGTCACGCTCGACCAGGGGCGTATTATCAGGGACGACAAACAAGGAAAGTATGTTCTATAATCCGTTCCGTAACGCAGATCTCGCTGCTGCTTTCGCGGCTCGCTTGCCTTTTGCACCTGTCGACTACAAGCTACAAGCTACAAGCTACATGCTATGACTATGTGGGTCACAACAAAACGCATCGCTCGCTACGGGCTTATCGGGTTCCTGCGGAACGGTTTCGTATCGCTCTCGGCCATTCTCATTATGACGACCACGCTGTTCGTCATCGCCGGGCTTCTTGTCGCGAGCGCGGCGCTTTCAGAGACGCTAAGGCAGCTTACCAACAAAGTCGATGTCAATGTCTACTTCGCGACGGACGCGGATGAGGAACAGGTGCTTGCGATGCAGCGCTCGCTCGAGTCGCTGCCCGAAGTCGCGCTCGTCTCGTATACCAGCCGCGAACAGGCGTTGAGCGATTTCCGCGAGCGGCATAAGAACGACCAGCTTACGCTGCAGGCCCTGGAGCAGCTCGACGAAAACCCCCTGGGCGCGTCACTCGCAATTCGGGCCAAAGAAACCTCTCAATACGAATCAATCGCGGCGTTTTTGGATGCGCAGCACCAAGCTCCTGGCGGCGAGATAATCACCAAGGTGAATTTTCATCAGAATAAAGCTGCCATAGACCGGCTGACCGCTATTATCGACACGTCTCGCACGGCGGGCTTTGCCATTGCGGGTTTCCTGATCCTTGCCTCCATTCTCATTGCCTTCAACACTATCCGCCTCGCTATCTACACCTCACGCGACGAGATAGGCGTGATGAATCTTGTGGGCGCTTCGCGCTGGTATGTGCGAGGTCCGTTCGTCATCGCGGGCATTCTGTACGGCGTGGTATCGGGGCTTGTCGTTCTCATCGTTATGTACCCGATCGCACTATGGCTAGGGCCGGCCTCCGAGCGATTCTTCGGCACGTTTAATGTTCTTACCTACTACACGACGCAGTTCCCCCTACTATTCCTCGTTATCATGGGGACGGGCATCCTTCTGGGGGCACTTTCCAGCTTGCTTGCGGTGCGCCGGTACTTGCGCGCCTAATACTCGTGGCGCGGCCGGGGCCGCGCCTGGCCTTGCACGGTCGTACCGTCGCGCGGGCTCGCGCTCGCGCCCGCCCGCATGCGGATATGCACACAAAAATCCGTTTTTGAGACCGTCTGTATGGTGGTACAGTGAAGCGCGACATATGGTGCGTGCGCGAAAGGGGGGTCACAAATACATCTTCGTCATCGGCGGGGTCATGTCGGGCGTCGGCAAGGGTATCGCCACCGCGTCCATCGGCAAAATACTCTCCGCGCGCGGACTTTCCATCAATCTCGTGAAAGTCGATCCATACCTGAACGTAGACGCAGGCACGATGAACCCTATAGAGCACGGAGAGGTGTTCGTGCTCGACTCAGGCCTCGAAACGGATCAGGACATGGGCAATTACGAGCGGTTCCTCGGCCGCGACCTCGGGCCGGAGGATTACATGACGAGCGGCTCGATATACCGCACAGTGATAGAACGAGAACGCAATCTCGGCTACGGCGGCAAGTGCGTGGAAGCGATACCGCACGTGCGCGACGAGATCGTCAGCCGCTACAAGCAGGCGGCGGCCAAGAGCAGTTCGGACGTATCCGTCGTCGAGATAGGCGGCACCATCGGCGATTTCCAGAATGCGCTTTTTATCGAGGCCGCGCGCGTGCTGCATTTGGAGAATCCCGCGAACGTGCTCTTTATCATGGTCAGTTATCTTCCGATACCGGGAACGCTCGGGGAGATGAAGACGCGCCCGACACAGCACGCCGTTTCCATGCTCAACTCCTATGGCGTCCAGCCGGACATAATCATTGCCCGCAGCGCGGTCGCCTTGGACCAGCGGCGCAAGGAAAAGTTGGCCGCCTCGTGCAACGTGCTCTCCGACCACATCATCTCCGCGCCGGACGTCGACAGCATCTACGACGTGCCGCTCAATTTCGAGCGCGACAAACTTTCGGACATCTTGTTGCGCGCGCTCGGCAAGCGGGCCAAGAGCGCGCCCGATCTGAAGGAGTGGGAGACGTTCGCTGCCCACGCGCACAACGGCAACGGCGTCGTAAAGATAGGCATCGTCGGCAAGTATTTTGACACAGGCGACTTCGTGCTCTCGGATGCGTATCTCTCCGTCATCGAAGCCATAAAATTTTCCGCCTACGCGAGCGACTTGAGACCGGAAATTGCATGGATAAACGCGAAGGACATCCAGAAAGGGACGCTGGAGCTCTCTGCACTCGGAGAGTACGACGGCATCATCGTTCCGGGCGGCTTCGGCGAGACGGGCATAGAGGGAAAGATAATGGCGGCGCGGTATGCGCGCGAGAACAAGCTCCCGTACTTCGGGCTTTGCTACGGCCTCCATATGCTCGTGATAGAGTACGCGCGCAACGTCGCGGGGCTTACGGGCGCCAATACGACGGAGATCGATCCTAAAACGGCGCACCCCGTCATCGATATCATGCCCGAGCAGCGTGCAAAGATAGCAAAAGGGGAATATGGCGGCTCAATGCGCCTCGGCGCGTATCCGTGCACCCTCACCGAAGGGAGTGTGGTGCGCCGCGCCTACGGCAAGACGGACGTCTCCGAGCGGCACAGGCACAGATATGAGATAAATCGCGATTATGTCGAGCGGCTCGAGCAGGCGGGCTTGGTGTTTTCCGGCACATGGCGCGACGGGGATCTGAAGGAGATTGCCGAGTTGCCAGCGAAGGAGCATCCGTTTTACGTCGGTACGCAGTTCCATCCGGAATTGCGCGCGCGGCCGCTCGCGCCGCACCCCCTCTTTAGCGCGTTCATACGTGCGGCCGAAAAACGAAGAAGCGCATAGCGCACGCTTGACCGCGAGCGCAAAGGGGAGGAAACTCTGCAATAGGCGCTCCTTCTCGGGCGCACAGTGAAGAAAATGCTTTTTGGAGAACAACCGTAAAAGGGGTACATAAAGATGAGCGAGAAAGGTCGCGTTCTCTGGTGTGAGAAATGGGGCGAGTGCTGCGCCGAATGGAACGGCCGGGAGTGGGAGAAGTCGGTTCGGGAGACCGGAAGCCGGATATGGGAGGGCGACTCCTTTACAAACCGTGACGCAGAGCGCGTCTGTAAGGCCTTCGGCGTACCCGCGCTCCCTGCGGAGTATTTGCGCCGCATACCTCCGCAGGACCTGATGCTTGCGGCAGATGAGTCGCTAACGATGTACGCAGGCATGTGAAGAGCAAACAAGGGCGCGCCGAGGAGGCGCGCCTTTTTACTGCGTGCGCGTTTCAGGTGCATGGTATACTTGACCATGGTACGGAAGATCCACAGCGAAGGGTTCACCTTCGACGATGTGCTCCTCCGCCCCGCCGCGAGTTCAATCGAATCCGCGGAGGCCTCCCTGAAAACAACTGTCGCCGGCATTCCTCTTCGGGTGCCGTTTGTCAGTGCCGCCATGGATACGGTGACAGGAGCGCGAATGGCGGCCGCATTGGGCAAGCTTGGCGCACTGGGCGTGATACACCGCAATTGCTCCGTGGCGGAGCAGGTGCGAATGGTGCGTGACGCAAAGAAAGAAGGCGTGGCGATCGGGGCGGCATGCGGTCCGTTCGACGTCGAGCGGGCCGCATTCTCTTGCGGGAATATCGCCGAGGCAATAAAAAGCTGCGGCGCGCCTGGCCTAGTGCCAGGCACGCCGCCTATGTTCGCTCACCGTTGGGCATAAGGAGCAATCGAAGCTCCCGCTGGCCAAGTTTGAACCTCCCATACTCAATGCCCTCAACGGGCCTCGAGTGGGAAACGAGGAGGTATCGAGAGCCGCCATGCTCGAAGGCGATTTCTATCTCGCCATTTAGAGTTTTTTCGGCGGGCAGCTTGTTTACGGCTGCGAGTGCTGCCTTGTAGAGGCCGCTGCTGATCCTAAACATCGTCCTTACCTCCGGCGCGGGATTATAACTGCTCCGCTCGGCTATAGCAACTGCGTCGCTGCAGTCGAATGCCGGCGCTCATTGACCTTCTTTTCTACCGAGGCCAAACGCTGCTCATCTGAAATGAAGTAGTGTGTTTTGTGTCCGAACTTGTCGTACCCCTCATAGGCGGCCTCGGGATCTATCGAGATAGCCGCACAGCCGAAGTCGATGACGTACGGCGTTCCGTCCTTGCCGATGAGGATATTGCCTTCGTGCAGGTCACGATGATAGATATGGTGTTTGTCGTGCATCTCGGCGATGTACTCCCGCAATCGGCCGAAGAATTTCGTAGCATCTATGTCCCGAAGAATTTGGTCATCGTCCGCGAGCGCCTTCTCGATGCTCTTCGCATCGAGATACTCCATAATTATCACCTTGATGTCCGGACGATCAATTATCCCGCTTATGTGCGGCGTCCGCACGCCGCGCACCGAGACGTTCTCGAGTTTCTCGAGATACCTTCCCTCCTTGTCGACGGAGTTCCACTGCTCGTATGCGGAAACGTTGTGCACGACCTTGTAGCAGATAGTTGCGTTCAGCGGGCTTTTGTACACACGCGCGACGCGCCCCTCGCCGACGAACAGCGCGGGGTCGCGTTCCGCTTGGCGGACGATGCGCAGGGTTTTATCGATATGCGAGGGGTCGGCGATGAGGTGCTCGGCATCGGGGAATAGGGGCGGTATCTCGTGCTTTACCGAGCTCCTCTCTTGCAGGAACGAGCGCAATCTGCTCTCAAGTCGCGGGAGCTTGGCGTCGGGGGTATCGGCAAACTCTTTTTCCCACGGTTCGCGCAGATCTTGGGGAAGCTTGGACAGGTGCGCTTCGATGGCGGTCTCAAGTTTCTCTATTTGGCGCTTTCCATTCGGCGACAACGAATCAATAGCCATTTCGCCATTGTATTGCAAACACCCCCATACGCGAAATACAGCCGCGGCGTATATACTGTAGCTATGTGGAGTGCGTTTTGGGGCTGGTATGAGCGGACGTATGCGCTGAACGTTTCGGTGGCGCTCGGCCTTTTCCTCCTGCAAATAATCCACCTCGTGTGGCTTACGGGGGAGGTGGCGTGGGAGCGCATGTTCGGTTATCCGCTTTTCGAATTTGCCGGCATATGGCTCAGCATAATCGTAGTGGTGGATTATACCGAAATACCGGCGCTTCTTTCCGTTTCGCTTATTTACATAAACGAGCTGCGCAAAGGGTGGGACTGGAAGAGCTTTATGTATCTCGCGTTCCTTAACTCCCAGTGGCTCCATATCTTTTGGATAACCGACGAGTTCATAGTCACGGTTTTCAGCGCGCCGGGCGAGACTATTCTGCCGGCGTGGCTCGCGTGGGTCGCCATCGGTATCGACTATCTCGAAGTGCCTGTTATGGTCGATACGACGCGCCGCTTCTTCCGGGCATGGCACGAGCGGCGGGTTGGCGAATTTCTAAAGCACGATTTGCGGGAGGATGGATAAGTACTCGTGACCCGCACGTCCGATCTATCTGCACATTCGCGCAATCCCTCATTTGCTTATTCGCGCGAATAAGCAAATAGGAGCGGGAGCGTGCGAGCGCGGCGCACGCGGGCACGCGGGGTAGGGAGAGCTGCCACAGGCGCGGCAGCGAGGATACATGCGCGAGCGCGGGAGAGAGGAGAGGGCGCCAACGGGAGCATGCGCCGGTGGGATGCCGGCTGCAGTGAATCCCGCGCGCTGGCTACAGCAGGGCGAGCACACTGCGCAGGATGCGCGGGGCGTCGGGGCGAATGCGGTAGTGCATTTCCAGACTGTGCTGCTCCTTTTCCAGAAATCCCGCCGATTCGAGTATCCGCAGATGGCGAGACGTCGAGGTGAAGGACAGGCGTATTTTCTCCGCGACGTCGCCAACGCGCAGCTCGCCGCGTTTCGCGAGTAGGGAGAGGATGGCAAGGCGGCGACGATTGGCGAGCGGCTTCAACATCCGCTCCGCCTCGGACTCCTTCATATTTCAACTCTAGCACTCCATGTGCTAATTCGCGCGAATAAGCACATACGGATGTGGATAGTGGCGGCGCCTTGCCGCTGTTGCGCGCGGCGCGGAAAAGGCGCACAGTTAACCGATGAGGCGTGCTGTTTTACTTGGAGTTTTGGCCGTCGCTTGCTTCGCTATCGCGGGCTCTATTGCTGCGGCGTTGTTTGTGCAGGGGGCGTCCTCGCGTGCGCTTACATACGCGGCGCGGTTTCTCCCCGGCGAGAAGCCGCCCGAGGCGGTGGTGCTATTTGCGGGCGATATGATGTTCGACCGCGCTATCCGTATAGCCGCACAGCGGCACCGGGAGGACTATATATTTTCATGCATTGCCGATGTATTGCGCGAGGCCGATATCGTCGTCGGGAACCTGGAGGGCCCGATAACGTCGCGCCCTTCCATGTCGGCCGGAAGCATTATCGATACGCCCGAGAACTACACATTCACGTTCCCGACGACGACCGGCGAGCTTTTGGCGCGGCACAACGTCCGCCTGGTGCATATAGGCAACAACCATACGTTCGACATGGGCGGCGAGGGCCTCGCGGAGACGAGGCACTGGCTTGAGGCCGCTAGCGTCGCCTTTTTTGGCGACCCGGAGAACAAAACGCACTATATCGCGCGAGAAGATATCGGCGGCGTTCCGCTGTCTTTTGTCGGCTGGAATGACTGGTATGGGCCGAGCAGGGAGGAGACGCTTGCGCAGATAGCGGCCGAGGCGGCGGCAGGGCGCGTCGTCGTTGCATACGCGCATTGGGGCGAGGAGTATGTGCCGGCGACCGAGCGGCAAAAAGAGCTGGCGCGGGATTTTGTCGATGCAGGGGCGCAGCTCGTCATCGGCTCGCATCCGCACGTCATTCAGGAGGACGAGATCTACAAGGGCGCCCATATCTACTACTCCCTCGGCAATTTCATTTTTGACCAGTACTGGGAGGACGCGGTGCGCACCGGCTTGCTTGTGCGCGTCACATTTTCTCCCGCCGGTGTAGAGCACATTGAGGAAATACCGGTATGGCTGGAGAGGGACAGGCGCACGTGCCCGCTAGCACAATGAATGTTGTGCTCGGAAGGGAATTCAATTTTCGGCTTCAACACTCGGTCTCAACACGCGGCTTCAACACTCGGCTTCAACACTCGGCTTCAACACTCGGTCTCAACACGCGGCTTCAACACTCGGTCTCAATACGCGGTCTCAATACGCGGTTTCAACATTCGTTTAACACTCCGTTTCAACACTCGGCTTGATCAATGGCAATTCATACCGTCCCACTATTTGCTTATTCGCGCGAATAAGCAAATAGTGCATAGTGCGTGGGGGGGGAGTGGGAGAGATTATAGTTGGCCGTTTTTTATTTTTGCTCGGAGATGGGCGGCAAGTGCGTTGAAATAGTGGAGATTGTGCATGGTGAGAAGCTTCAGGCCGGTGAGCTCGTTCTTTCGGACGAGGTGCGAAATATACGAGCGCGAGTACGTGCCGCAGACATCGCACGCGCATGTTTGGTCGAGCGCTTTGTGTTCGGTGAGATGGCGTTTGGCGCGCATATCGAGCCGGCCGCGCGAGGTGAAGGCGACGCCGCGCCGCGCGTAGTGCGTGGGGGCGATGCAGTCGAAGGTGTCCATGCCGCTTTTTGCGAGCGCGGCGAAGTCCTCCGGGTGGCCGATGCCGAGCGCGTGGCGCGGCTTCTCCTCGGGCAAGATATCGGAAACCCATCCCATCAGCTTTCCCATTGTCGGCTTGTCGTATCCATACTCGCCCCCGACGGCGAATCCCTCGAACGGCAAGGCGCCGATGAGCCGAGCGCTCTCCTCGCGCAGGTCGCGGTGCTTGCCGCCCTGGACGATGCCGTATAGGGCCGAGAGCTTCGAGCGGCGGGCTTCGAGGCACTGCTTCGCCCAGCGGTGGGTCTTCTCGAGCGATTCGCGCATATACGCTTTCGTCGCGACAGGCGAGGGGCACTCGTCGAAGGCGAAGATGATGTCCGCGCCGAGCGCTTCCTGTATGCGGATGGATTCCTTCGGCCCGAGGAATAGCGCCGTGCCATCGATGGGAGAGCGGAAATGAACGCCCTCGTCGGTAATGCGGACGTTCACGGGCTGCGCGTCGCGCTCGATGGTTTTGCCCGTCGGCGTTTTGAGCACCTTGCCGATGCCGTGGTCCGTTCCGAAGCCCAAGCTGTACACCTGAAAGCCGCCGGAGTCCGTCATGAGCGGCTTGTTCCAGTGCATGAACGCATGCAGGCCGCCGGCCTTTTTGATGAGCTTCCCGCCGGGCGCGAGGTGGAGGTGGTAGGTGTTGCATATGAGGACTTGCGAGCCGAGCGCGGCTATTTCCGTGCTGTCCAGCATGCGCACCGTCGCGTTCGTCGCGACAGGTACGAAGGCGGGCGTCTCTATCTCGCCGTGCGGCGTGGATATGACACCGAGACGCGCACGGCTCTTTTTGGAGCGTTTGAGTATCTTGAATCCGAACGAAGTCATCGGCACAGGATATAGATTTATCAAAATTTAGCCAATCATTGCCTTGAACGAGAGCATCTTTTCGGCTATCCTTGCAAGGATTGGCGGGTCATCTAGCGGTAGGATGCGACTCTCTGGAAGTCGTCACCTTGGTTCGAATCCAAGCCCGCCAGCCAACTTGCGAAAGCCCCCCGCGCTTTCTCGCCCTCGCCGTTTCCGCCCATGCAATTTTGAAAAAGAATCCCCCCGCCAAAAAAGAAAAGAATGGAGGAGCGGAAAACGGGGCTCGGTCGGGTCAATTTTTTTTGTATCACTTATAACTGGGGTAAAATGAAGAGTAAATCCATGAAAAAATCACTTATTGAAGAATTACCGAAGATTGTTGCCGAGGGGCGGAAGGAGGTAGAGGAAATACTTGAGCGGCTTTCGGGCGCGAACAAGCTCGGTCTCCAGACGAATGAGCTGGTGCTCCCTGCTAAAGATGTCGCTCAAAGCGGCATGTTTGAGGGGAGGATTCCGGAGGTTAATGAGAAAGAGTGGATGAACCGCCTCATCTACGGCGACAATCTTTTTGCGATACAAGCGCTTCTTGCGGGTGATCCGGAGACGGGATTGCCGTCCATGCGCGGAAGGGTGGATTTGATTTACATTGACCCACCGTTTGACTCAAAGGCCGACTATCGTACGAAGGTAACGCTCCCTGGTGCGGATTTGCAACAGAAACCAACTGTTATCGAGCAGTTTGCCTACGCCGATACATGGAAAGACGGTACAGTTTCGTATCTCAAAATGCTCTATCCCCGACTCGCACTGATGCGTGAGCTTCTTTCAGACAAAGGTTCAATTTATGTGCATATTGACTGGCATGTTGGGCATTATGTAAAGATTTTGCTGGATGAGATTTTCGGAAAGGATAATTTGATAAATGAAATCATTTGGGCCTACACTGGGCCGTCAAATACAAAAGGATATTTTCCACGAAAACACGACACAATTTTTTGGTATGCAAAAAAGGAAGGCAGTCAAATCTTCAATGGAGACAAAATTCGTATCCCGTATAAAAAGCTAGAGACTGGAAAAACAAGTGGAATTTTCAAGTCTGAATTTACATTGGATGCCGCCGGAAAAATCCCCGAAGACTGGTGGAGTGATATTACCCCAGTTGGGAGAATACATTCGGAGATTGTTGATTACGGCACGCAGAAACCTGAAGCACTTCTCGAGCGGATTATAGATGCATCAACTAACATAGGAGACATAGTTTTTGATTGTTTTGCGGGTTCCGGAACGACGGGCGCAGTTGCAGAGAAACTCGGGCGTAAGTGGATTATGTCGGACCTCGGCAAACCCGCTTGTCTTATCACGCGCAAGCGGCTCATAGATCAAAACGCGAAGCCATTTTTGTACCAAGCCGTCGGTGATTATCAAAAAGAAGTATTCGCGGGCTCAAAAATGTACCGCCGCGTTGGCGACTTGTCGCAGGTTGTCTTACAACTCTACGGCGCCATTCCGTTTGCCGATGCCGAACAGCATCAACGCAATTTGGGCTATATCAAGGAAAACAAGACGCTCGTCTTGGTGGACTCGCCGAACAAAATGACCGGCCTTGCGACACTGAAGCGCGCGCAGGAGCTTCGCAACACATTCATGGGCGGCTGGCAGAAAGTCGTCGTGCTCGGCTGGAACTTTACCTACGACATCACTGAAGCGATTCAGTCGCTCGATGATTCAAAACTCGAAGTGCTCGTTATCCCGCCCGATCTCTTGGACAAGCTCAAGACCAAGGCGAGCTACAAGAAACTCGTTGAGAGCGGTAAAGTGCGCTTCTCTAGCTTGCAGTATCTCTCCATCAAGCCCATAGAGACAGAAGATGCGGGCGATGGCAAAGAGCGCATAAAAGTTGCACTTGATACCTATGTTCTTCTTTCTCCCGACAACATCCCGCTTGACGATAAGGATAAGGAAAAGCTTTCCGAAGTGATTGCCAAAGACCCGCTCGCGCTTATTGAATACTGGAGCATTGACCCGGACTATGATGGCGTAACTTTCCGCAGCAAGTGGCAAGATTATCGCGGCAATACCGAGAACGATCGCGACCCTTTGCATGTTGTCTATCAAACCGAGCTTTTGGTGCCAAAGAACGGAAAACGGAAGGTGTGCGTCAAAGCAGTCGATGTTTTTGGGTTCGAGAGCGTGGTAATTCAGGAAGTATAGTAATCATGTTTGACTTAATATATACTAAGTGATAAGATAGTATATATCCTATACAACAATGTAAACTAGAAATTATGAATGTTGAAATAGGCAAAAATATAAAACAAAAAGAGGGTTTTTCCGCCTTCGTACTGCACCCATTTCCGCCCAAAGGCCTTTTCGATATTCCCCAAGAGCTCCTTCTTAAAGTGGACGAAGCGGGCCGCTTGGTAGGTAAACTTGATGGTGCCACGACTGAAAATGCGCTTCCCGATGTTGATTTTTTCTTGCGTATGTTCGTTGCAAAGGATGCGACCTCATCGGCGCAAATCGAGGGAACACGAGCTACTATTATCGACGCTCTTGAAATGGAGTCGGGAGTTGCCGCAAAAGAAACTGATGCCGACGATATTCTCTACTATATAAAGGCCCTAAATTACGGACTCAAGCGCCTTGATAGTTTGCCGCTTTCATTGCGGCTCATAAGAGAAATACACTCGGAGCTCATGACGGGGGCGCGATCGAGCCACTTCTCGGACCCGGGAGAGTTTCGCAAAAGTCAAAATTGGATTGGTGGCACGCGCCCAGACAACGCGCATTTCGTACCGCCGTCGGTTCTCGACATGAAGCGCTCTCTCGATGATTTTGAAAAGTTTCTGCATTCAGAGCAGGTGGTACTTCCGCTCGTACATATCGGAATCATGCACGCGCATTTTGAAACCATCCACCCATTTCTCGACGGTAACGGCAGAACGGGACGTCTTCTCATCACCCTCCTCTTGTGCCACCGCAAACTCCTAGAGCGGCCGGTGCTGTTTTTGTCTTCATACTTCAAAAAGCACCAGAAAGTTTATTACCAAAAATTGGACGACTACCACAACGGGGACGTTGAGAGCTGGATGCGTTTCTTCCTCGACGGTGTGATCGAGACGGCGCAAGAGTCTATAGAAATCTCTCGGAAGATACGCTCGTTGCGCGATACAGATATGATGAAAATACAAGCGCTCGCCAAGCGAGAATCGAAAAGCGGAGTTTTGGTATTGTCGCATTTGTTCGGTATGCCGATTGTAAATACAGCGCGTGTGATGGAATGGACTGGCTTTACCAGAGCTGGCGCTCAGAAAGTCATTGATAGATTTATTAAACTCGGCATTCTTGAGTCACAGGAAGAAAAGGGCACTTACGATAGATCGTACATATACCGCAACTATGTAAACATCTTTCTAACATAAATCATGGCATCCCCCATTAATATCGGTACACGTGATATTCCGCTCAAGCTTGCCCGAACGCTCACGGACAAGGTGAATGAATCGTGGGCAAATGGAGAGATGATGGCGAAATGTTCGCCCATCACGCGCGACCTTCTCACGTTCTGGTTTACAGGGCCGCACATAGAGACGCGCTATGCGAATTTCCACGAGGGACAACGGCAAGCGTTTTTGAATACGATTTATCTGCATGAGGTTCTTGGGGTGAAGGCCGTCAAGGACATATACGAAAACATTGAATTTGAGCTTTTGTCAGAAATTGACATGGCCGAATTCAGGAAAGCGAAGTACGAAATCCCGAAATACGCGATAAAGATGGCAACCGGCACCGGCAAGACATGGGTTATGCACGCGCTTTTGATATGGCAGTATCTGAACGCAAAATATGAGGAAACGAAATCGGGACGATATACGAAAAACTTTCTGCTTGTCGCGCCCGGGCTCATCGTGTATGAGCGGCTTTTGGACGCATATCTCGGCAAGGAAAACGACGAGGGAGAACGAGATTTTACAACATCGGACATTCACCAATTTCGCGACACATTTGTTCCGCCAAGTTATCGCGAGGATGTATTCGGATTCATCCAAAGCGCAGTCGCTCGAAAACAAGAAATCGGAAGCAAGGTTACCGGCGACGGCCTTATTGCAATTGCCAACTGGCATCTTTTTATGGGCGCGGAGGAAAGCGAAGTGGAGGCCGCGCCACTTGATGACCCAACTGGTGTGGTAAAAGATGTTTTTCCTGTGCGTCCAGGAACTTCGGGCGGAAATGCCCTTGATTCACTCGACGCGCAGTACTTGAGCGGAAAAGAAATCGAGTATCTGGCGAGTTTGCCGGACTTGATGGTGATGAATGACGAGGCACATCACATTCACGAAAATAAAACATACGGCGAGGTAAAAGAGGTCGAGTGGCAGAAAAGTCTCAATACGATCGCCAAAAACAAGGGGACGCAATTTGTGCAAATCGACTTTTCAGCTACTCCCTACGATGTAACCGGAAGTGGGCAGAATCGAGTCAAGCATTATTTTCCGCATACAATCGTTGATTTTGACTTGAAAACCGCAATACGCGGCGGGTTGGTAAAAACAATCGTTATAGATAAGCGGAAAGAGCTTGTTGATTTACCACTTGAGTATAACGCCATTCGCGAGAACGGTGTGGTCGTCGGGCTTTCCGAGGGACAAAAGATGATGCTTCGCGCCGGACTGAATAAGCTACGGATTTTTGAGGAACACTTTACAGAATTTTCGAAAGACAAATCAGGTGTATCAAACAAGCATCCAAAGATGCTTGTGATGAGCGAGGATACGACGGTAACGCCGTTCATTGAGGAGTTTCTGAAAGGAGAAGGTCTTGCGCAAGAGGATGTGATGCGTATTGACTCTAATCGCAAAGGCGAGGTGCCGGAGGAGGAATGGAAAGAAATCAAGCAACGACTATTTAACGTGGACAAACATGAACATCCGAAAGTCATTGTATCGGTCTTGATGCTTCGCGAAGGATTCGATGTGAACAATATCTGCGTAATCGTGCCACTACGCTCCTCAACCGCGCCCATTCTCTTGGAGCAGACTATTGGCCGCGGATTGCGGCTCATGTGGCGCGAACCGGAGTTTGAAGAAATTAAGGCCGACAATCGCAGGAAATTACTTGCTGAAAAACGGGAGCCAAATAACTACCTTGACCTGCTGACCATCATCGAACATCCAGCGTTCATCCAATTTTACGACGAGCTCTTGAAAGAGGGACTGCTTGGTGAAATCACGCATGATCCGAAGGGCGGTAAAGAAGTGCTTGGCGATATCATCAAGGTTGGGCTAAAACAAAACTATCAAGAATACGACCTGTTCTGGCCAATTGTGATTCGGGATGCAGATGAGGAACTGATAGAAACCGAAATTGATATGGCGAAACTGGAGCCATTCACACTGTATCCGCTCGAAAATCTCAAAAAATTCTTCACGAAAGATGGAGAGAAATTCATCTCCGAGGAGATGACGGTCAAGACGCGCTTCGGCGAATATGTCGTTGATGCCGCTTTGTTCAAGTCGCAGAGCTATAACGAATATCTCCAAAAAATCGTTGGGGTGGTTGTGAATCGTATTGCCCGCATCAGCCAGAGGAAAAACAAGGTATTTCCCGCGCTTCAAGTTAATAATGTCGCAATTGTCGGAACTGTGGACAGGTACATCAGAACGCGCTTGTTCGGACAGAATTTTGATCCGTTTGACGATAACAACTGGAAGATTCTATTGCTTAAAAATGGCCTTGTGACCGATCACATCGTGAAAGAAATCGGCAAAGCAATTTTTGAAATGCAGCAGTCCATCAAGCCGACGGAAGCAAAAGTCGAGAAACGGTTTTTCTCGGAGATCGCTGAATTGCGGGTGCGCGAGAACTTTTCTCTCGATATCACAAAAACGATTTATGAGAGACTGTCGTACCCCTCAAACAAGGGTGAATTTGAAAAGAATTTGATGCTTTATGCCGACGGTGATTCGGGCGTGGAGGCGATAATGAAAGTGAACGAGTATTACCATGCTTTTGCAGCAATTTCTTACATCAGAACTGACGGACTACTTAGCCTCTATTCGCCCGATTTCATCATCAAGACTGGAGCGAAGATCTATCTCATCGAAACAAAGGCGGATAAAGATTTGAACGAGCAGAATGTGAGGCAAAAGCAACTCGCCACGTTGGACTGGGTAAAGCGCATCAATATGTTACCGCCGGAGAAAAGAATGGAGCGGGAATGGTCATATGTCTTACTTGGAGAAAATCACTTCTACAGCTTGAAAGATAACAACGCTTCGATTGAGGAAATCTGTGGACTAGCAAAGGTGAGCGAGGCGACAGCCAAAGGGAAGCTATTTTGATTATGGAGCCAGACGAAGAAACAAAGCGACTCATGAAAGAACATGATGTGGATGAGGATGTCGCGGAACAGGCGCAGAAATTGATTGATGAAGGGCTGGACGAGGACGAGGCAATCGAGATTGCCGAGGAGCTTTAGAGAGAGGCCCGTGCTATTCGCAAAACTCGATGTCTGGGACGGTTAGGCCTAGTTGTTCAGCAAACCACGTGCGGGTCGCCGCCTGATTGCCGAGAGCGTCAATGAGTCGGTTTTCAAGCGCGAGCGCGCCCGGCATCGAGGAGCCGTCCGCGAGCTTTGCGACATCTTTCACCGCCATACCCCTATTCTTCGCGACTTGTTTGATAAACTCCTCGTGATATATCTTCAAGTCTCTCTCGAACAGCGCCCGCTCGGCCGCAGTGAGCGGCGTGAACGGCAGATAAAAGGGTGGACGGCAGCAAAGAAGAGAGCGCTCATTGAGGGCGACCTAAAAACGCTACGAAAACTGAGTCGTTCACGATAAGCTTGTCGATAGTACTGGAGGGAAGCTATAGTGAGCCTGTCGAACTAGTCCCGCAGCATCTTCGGACACAGTGACCTAAGAGGGTCATGTGCCCAAGAACCTGTATCCAAGATTTACCGGGATTGAGGGGTTTTTTAGAAAAACGAGCACGCGGCGGCATGGTAGAGCGGCCGATTGAGATTAAAACGGTAACCGGAAAAAAGCTGCGCGTGATAGGGTGGGAGGGTAGAGGGATTCGACAGACCTGTCCTAAATGAAATGCCGGGTCTCGTACAGAAGACCGCGGATTTGATGAGTGGTGTGTGGCCGCTGTAGTTAGACCTGTCGGCCGCGAACTCATGAAAGACTCACCAGGAGCACGATATTGTGGTATACTGCATGTGGTAGCGATCTCCTCCGTCGTTTAGGGCACGCTCGGAGCGGCCCAACCTCACATGTCGAAGAAAATGATCAAGAAAAAATCTCAATATCAACGTGAGAGCGTAAGAAAAAGAAAAATCACTCCGCGAGCGATTGTCGGCATAGGTGCATCTGCGGGAGGACTCGAGGCAGTGACAGAACTTCTAGAGAATCTTCCGGAAAAAACCGGCATGGGGTTCGTGTACGTGCAGCACCTGGACCCGCAGCACAAGAGCATGTTGACCCCGATCCTTGCACGGGTTGCTCACATGTCGGTTACTGAAGCAAAGCAGGGGACCCGCGTCGAGGCAGATCATCTGTACGTCATACCTCCGGGCAAGAATATGTTCATTGAAGGCGGGGTATTGCGTCTCGTTACTCGCGTCGGAGGGGAGGGCAGGCTCGTATCCATCGATACCTTTTTTCGCTCTCTTGCGGCTGATCAGAATAATCGAAGTGTCGGCATTATTCTCTCGGGTAACGCGTCCGACGGCGTGTTGGGTCTCGAGGCGATCAAAGGCGAAGGCGGCATCACGTTTGCACAAGACGAGAGATCCGCGAAACACTCGAGCATGCCGCATAGCGCGAAGGAATCGGGCGCAGCCGATCATGTACTCGTGCCTGCCGATATTGCCAAAGAACTTGTCCGGATCAGCCGTCACCCCTATGTCTCTTCTGTGCGCAAGGCGTCTGTGGAGTCCGCAATGTCCGTAGACGAAAAGGAGCAGGGGTCTTTGCAAAAGATATTCACAATGTTGCGGACTCGTACCGGAGTAGATTTTTCTCAGTACAAGCCACCAACACTGAGGCGGCGCATTCTGCGAAGGATGGTCTTGCAGAAAATTGAGGAGTTGCCGGAATATATCGCCTACCTTCAACGCACGCCGGCAGAAGTTGATGCACTTTTTCAAGATTTACTCCTCAGCGTCACCCAGTTTTTCCGTGACCGTGAGGCATTTGAGTATCTAAAAAGGAACTTATTTCCGGCATTGGTGAAAGGGCGCGCCAAGGATGAGCCAATACGGATTTGGTCTGCCGGCTGTTCGACCGGGGAGGAAACCTATTCAGTCGCGATATCCCTCGTGGAGTTTCTTGAAGGAATAAAAAAGAACATCCCTTTTCAGATATTCGGAAGCGACTTGAGTGAAATAAATGTTGGCAAGGCCCGCGCAGGCATCTATCCGACAAGCATCGCCTCGGATGTCTCGCCGGAGAGGTTACGGCGCTTCTTTAAAAAAATGAATGGCCACTACCAAATCTCAAAGTCAATTCGCAATATGTGCGTATTCGCCAAGCATGACCTTTTGCGCGACCCTCCCTTCTCGCTTATCGATCTCATCACCTGCCGAAATGTGCTCATTTATCTAGAGCCAACCGCGCAAAAGCGCATCCTGCCGCTGTTCCATTACGCGCTCAAGCCAAGCGGGTTTCTTATGCTCGGAAAGTCGGAGGGCGTTGGCGAATATACGGATTTGTATCAGGCAAAACATAAAACGCACAAGATATATAACAAGAAAGTGTCTTCAAGAAGGCCTCACTTCAGACTTCCTTCTGATGATGCTGATGTTAAACCATACAATGCACATACTGAGGAGAACGTTGAAGAGTCCTCGCAAGACACGCAGAGTAATTTCAGCATCGACGGCGAATTATCAAAGGACATCGACAGAATTCTTCTTTCCTCGGGCTTTGCTCCTCCGAGTGTCGTTATTGACGAGTCCCTGCAGGTAGTGCAATTCCGCGGCGACCTCACTCCGTATCTCAATTTCCCCGCAGGCAGAGCGACCTGGCATCTTTTGAAGATGGCTCGCGAAGAAATCATAATGGAGCTTCGAGGGGCAATCATTGACGCCAAAAAGAAAGAGAGGACGATCTTGCGAAGTGACGTGGAGCTTGTGGAGAACGGGCAGACAGGCAAGGTGAATATTGAGGTGATACCTATCAATCGCCGCAATAAGCGCGAGCGGCATTTTCTCATAGTGTTCCGCCGCGGCGAGTCACTAGCGTCGAAAGAAGAGGAAACGGATGAGAATGCACGGGGGGCGAAGAAACCCGCCGCTCGCCAAGTCGAAAAACTAGAGCGCGAATTACGTATTACAAAAGAGCATCTGCGGACTGCTCTTGAAGAGGAAGAGGCCGCGCGTGAAGAGTTCCAATCGGTCAACGAAGAGATCGTATCTTCCAACGAAGAGCTGCAGAGTACCAATGAGGAGTTGGAGACCGCCAAGGAAGAACTTCAGTCAACAAATGAAGAGCTTGTCACGGTCAATGAAGAACTCCAGACACGCAATACCGAACTGAGTCAAATTAACAATGACCTTAATAATGTCCTCTCTTCCGCAAACGTACCTATCATTATTGTGGATAGGCAGCTGTGTATCAGGCGACTCACACCAATAGCGGAGAAATCGCTTCGTATCATCCCTTCCGACATCGGGAGGTCTATCACGGACATTAAGCTCCCGATCCGATTCCCCAACCTGCAAGATCTGCTCCTCGATGTCATCGAGAACGTACAGCCTCGGCATGAGGAAGTGGAGGACGAAGAAGGGCGCTGGTATACCCTGTGGGTGCGTCCATATAAGACGTGGGACAACAAAATTGACGGAGCCGTCATAACGCTTATTGACATCAACGATATAAAAGTTCTTCAACAGCGCAACGAGAACTTCATGAGCATGGCGAGTCACGAACTAAATACGCCCGTGACGACGATAAAGACGCTGGTGCAGATACTTCAAAAACGTTTTGAGGAAAGTGAAGATAAAATGCTTGTCGAATACCTCACGAGAATGGATCAGCAAATCAACCAACTGACGAGGCTTGTGGCCGACCTCCTCGATGTTTCAAAGATAAAAAACGACAAATTCGAGCTTGACGAGAAAACATTCGATTTCGACACTCTCGCGATGGAGATAGTCAACGACTGCCGGCTTCTATCGCCGCAGCACACCATTGTCGTTAAGGGAAAGACAGATGCAAAGATAAAAGGGGACCGAAATAGCATCAGTAGGGTGTTCGTCAACTTGCTCGTGAATGCGATCAAATATTCTCCGGAGGCACATAAGATCATCGTTACGCTCTCGAAGACCCCGAAGGAAGTTTGCGTGACCGTTCAGGATTACGGCATAGGTATTGCCAAGACGCATCAAAGCAAGATATTTGAGCGCCTTTTTCAGGTAGGCAACGAGGGCGGGAAAAACTTTTCCGGACTCGGTATTGGGCTCTATATTTCTGCAGCTATCGTTGCACAGCACCAGGGTCGCCTGTGGGTTGAGAGCAAAAAGGGCAAGGGTTCCACGTTCTCTTTCACGCTCCCGATACAAAAGGTGAAAAAGTAACATCGCATATGAACACTATAGCCGTCACAAGAAAAAAAGTTCTGGTCATCGATGATAATTCGGATATTTTATTTGTCATGCAGGAGGCGCTGACGCTGAGAAATTATGACGTGCACCTATCCGAGATTTTTATCGGTGTGGCGGCGACAGAAAAAAGCGCGCCTGATCTTATCTACCTTGATATATCCCTTGTCGGAAAGGACGGGCGTGAAGTCGCGAGGGAACTCAAGAGCCACGGGGGGACAAAAAACATCCCGATCATCATACTCACTGCCTACCAGAATGCGGACGAGCTGACCAAAGAGGCGGGGGCCGATGATTATCTCGCCAAGCCCTTTCAGCTTGAGCACCTTTGGGAAATGACGGAACGGTACACGTCGTGACGCCGCACGGTTGTCTACGCCGAGAGTATTCAGATCAGAAGAGCCAACCTGCCGCGCCTACTCGCGAGACGACGGTCTGCCCCTGGGGCGGGGGCAGAATACAGGACCCTTCGAAAAGCCGGCTTTTTTGTGCGGCTACTGATGCACAAAGATCTGAACTACCACGGTGCCCAGTACAAGCAATGAGAGACCGCTGGTAATCGCGAGCGGCTTGTTCTTTATGTAGAGGCCATAGAGAAACCACGAGATGACTGCGCCGAGCGCCAAGAGTTGCGTAATAAGGGAGATTCCCGCCACGTCTCCCGTTTGCCATATCTTTAGTACCTGCGGGATACTTGACACCGATGCGACACCGCCAATTGCGGTCATGAGACCGTCAATGTATTTTCGCCTCCTGCGTCTTTTCTCCCGCTCGCATTCATGCAAATTGTGAGGGTTATACATGTCGGTCTTTATGAGATTCGTACGGTGCGTGAGAACTCTTCAAGCATCTCTCTTTGGCTGTCTTGCAAATGTATGGTTGGGCGGCCTCGCTTTATTATCCCTATTGCTTCCTCTACGGTTTTACCAAGAGAAATAAAGTAGGCGGAAACCATTGTCGATGCGCGACCGTGTCCATTCTTACAGTGCACGTACACCTTGCGCTTTTGCCTTACCGCTTCCTTGAGAGCCGCAACGCCAAATGAAAGTTGATCAGCTGTCGGTGGCGTATGATCCGGCGTAGGGAGCCACACGTACATCGCAACCCCGAATGGATGGTCAAGACGGACATCTTCAAGCGAGATATCAACTGTAACCCCTTCTTTTTTGAGGACCTCGGACAATCCAAGCGCACAACACTGATTTGTTCCGATATACATGCCGTCAGCAATGTAATTGTAATCCAGGGTGCCTCCCTCGCGATGGTCATGTGTTTCCGTCATAGACGCTGCGCATTACCGTGCACGGAGCCACGCTTCTATTTTTTCGGCCGCTTCCGTGGCATGTGTACCGATGAGGATTCCCGGGTGTGTTGCACCCTTGATTTCCAAGATATCTTTGCCGTAATAGTCGGCCATCCTTCGGGCTGTTTTGATGCCAATACCAAACGGCACGGACTCTCCCAGTTCTCCGCCAACAAAAAGCACCGGCATCGGGAGAGCTTCTTTCGGAACGGAGATGCCGAGCTTGCGCTCGCTTCTTGCGACGCCGCTTTCCATTCCGAGCATCATTTTCATACGCATCATCGAAAGTATCCCTACATCCGGGAGTGCTTTCATTGCGCGGAGAGGATTGGAAGGCATGCCGGCGTCCGCGGGTGAGTACTCCGCAGGG
>PFBM01000012.1:33851-68902 GCA_002773285.1 Candidatus Kaiserbacteria bacterium CG10_big_fil_rev_8_21_14_0_10_59_10 | reverse complement strand
GCAGGCACTTTGTCGCCCTCGGTAAGCTCGATGACATCCCCCGGGACGATGCACTTGTCGGAAATATTTTCCTCTACGCCGCCCCGGATGACGCTTGCACGGGTCTCGACGAGAGAGCGCAGGGCGCGCAGTGCATTCTCTGCCCTGCCTTCCTGTACAGAGCCGACGATCGCGTTGAAAAGGAGAATAAAGAGTATGACGCTGCCGTCTATCCACTCCCCCATCAGAAAAACTACCGCCGCAGCGCCCCCAAGAATGTAAATAAGAGGGCTCTCGAACTGTCGGATAAATATACTGATGAGCGAGGGCGGCGGCGTTTCCGGCAGCCGGTTCTCCCCATGCTCATCCAAGCGCTGCTTCGCCTCGGATGCCGTGAGGCCGTCTTCCCGCGAGTGCAGCTCACGAAAGACCTCCTCAACCGTTTTGGCGTACCATTGCATACCTACGAACGGTTGAAAGTATACCGCGGATTCACGTGAGACATTTTCTAACGCCAAGCGCTGTGCATTAGGTTAACGGCGCAAAATGCCGTACTATTGCTGGAAGCAAAGAAACGGGGCGTAGTATACCGGTAGTACGCTTGCTTTGGGAGCAAGTAGACCGAGTTCGATTCTCGGCGCCCCGATGCCAGAATGAGCACCTTCGTAAAGGACACCATCTATGTCCTTTATGTCCTATAGATTATCCTCGAGCGCCTGCTCGAATAGTCGGCAGCGTGCTTTGCGGGAGACGACGTCCATGATTACTCCCACAACGTCGATTTGATACTCTCTCTTGTCGCCCCGGCTTTCCATATATAGAGCGGCTGCACGGGCTATTTTCTGTAGTTTGCGCCTATCTACGAGCTCCTCCGGCCGATTGTCCATTTCACGTGAAATGTCTGGTAGCGCTTCACGGGAGACAGATTTAACCTCCACAAAACGCATAATCCCCTCTTTCTCCGCGATCAGATCAATTTCTCCCCATGGCTTGCGGTAATTCCTCTCTACGACTCGATACCCCTTCGTTTCGAGGAATCGTGCTGCGATTTTCTCTCCCAAAGCGCCAATCTCGGATTTTCTTCGGACCATGGCAGTAATGTGCATATGGTAGCACGGGCACTGGGCATGGTTGTACTCTGATTTCACGTGAAAGGTCTGCTGTGTAGAATCACGCGTACACGTACGGCGATTCTTATTTCACGTGAAATGTCATTGTGGACAGCCGCCTCAGCATATATTTTGGGCATCATTTTCACGTGAAAACGTTTCTTAGTAACACATGAAGATATAAATTAATAGCTTAGGTAGCACATATAGTACAGTCAAGGGCATGTCCTTTGTCGTAGCTGTCCAACAGTGTGTATATATTCATCAAATCAGACATGTTTGTAAATATTGGCGTGAAATAAAGCCTTTTCATTTGTTCTTCATGTTGGAGACATCGGACGTGGTTAGAATTGTCCTTTTAATCCACACTATCCCCAGTGTTATCCACATTCCACACCGTTTATGTAACCAATCTAGCCTCCTCTGGAACGCAATCTACGGTCCGAATGGTCACAAACGCAGGTATCTCCTTAATGATTCAGGATTTTACCAAGGACCGGGTTTACCAAGGACCGTCCTTGGTACATTTACCAAGGACGGTCCTTGGTAATATTTGGTAATTTGTCCTTGATGTTGTGAATGTAAGGCGGGGTATGGGCACAACGGAGGGACGGGGCAGTCCGAGCTTGGTCGCGGCACACCACTGTGTTGGAACTCATATTTTGTTTGACCGCAAGAGCTCAGCCGTATTAGGTTGGAACTACACATTTGAATATGGATACGCGTGCGCATTCGCGAAAAACATCGGCCTGGGTGGTCTCGTCGCTTCTTGCGATAGGCCTCGCCGCTGTTGCGCCCACATCGGCCCTGGCGGATACGGTGCAAACGCTCCCCATTCTTCCCGTCACCGGACAATGCAATGCGGTAAGCGTAACGAATTTCACGCCATACATCTACGACGGCGAGCTCCATTCGTTCGACATAACTGTTCGGCCTTCGTCCTACGTCGGCATCGCTGCCTCGGTGGGTGACCGTTCGTACCCATTCTCGCAAATCACACGGCTGGGTACGGGTGTCGCAGAGGAGGTGCGCATGCATGTGGATGTGGCGCGGATGCCGCTTGGCCGCGCCGTGGACGTGTCTGTCACGATGCTTGAGGGAAGGGGAGTCGGCCATACGGTGTGCATGACCGTTGCGACCTTCACGGTTGGTCCCGTATCCGGAGCATCGGCGTATGTGCCGCCGAGTGCGCCGAGTGTTCCCGCCTCGCAACCTGCCGCCCAACCGCCGGCACCTACGCCGACACCCCCGCCGCCGTCCGTATCGGACAGCGACGAGAACGGGGATGGGGCGGCGACGTCCATACCGCCTACCGCGACAGGCACGAATGTCTTTCCGCCGGACGCCGTCACACTCCTCAGCAGCATGCGCGACCGCTTCGAATCATGGTGCGAGGCATCGGCAGGACCGGTTTCCCCGCTCCTTGGCCTCTTGGCGCTTCTCTACGCGCTCGGGATGGGCGCCCTCGCATATTGGAAGCCGAAAGAAGTGCTTGCGAGCCAGGGGAGGGTAGCCGCAGCGATCCTCGTACCCCTCGTGCTCCTGCTTCTCGTGTGGCTTAGCTTTGAGACGTGCCGCGAAGAGCGGTGGTTCCCGCTCGCGCTCATCGTTATCGCCGCGCTGGGGTACGCCGCGCTCTACTGGAAAAAGGACACGCCCTCCTCGTCCCTGCCCATGGTGCTTCCGTAACATATACCTCTCCCATGTCCGGCCGGACATGGGAGAGGTATACGCATTTTGCTTGGTGTCGAGCCGAGCATCCGATATAATCTTGAAACTGTTCGCCTGCGCGGACTTCAGCGGCTTTTTCCGCCGAAGTCTCGCTCCGGTGGAGCAAGGGCCTTCCTTCGCTACAGGCAACGGGAAGGCAAAGCGGGTATGGTTTAGTGGTAGAACGCGTCCTTGCCAAGGACGAGAGCGGAGTTCGATTCTCCGTACCCGCACAAAGGAATTTGCAATCTGTGCTCCCGCCAGGACTCGAACCTAGAATACGACGTCCGAAGCGTCGCGTGATATCCATTTCACCACGGGAGCTGTGTGCGCATCATATGCGCTTAGTCGCTTAAAAACAATGCGCGCGCTACAATGCCGCAATGGAGATCGGTAAGAGTGCCGTGCCAAACGTTGTGCTTGAAACGCACGCGAGATTGAAGGAGGCGGGGCATGAAGCGTACCTCGTCGGCGGCTGCGTGCGCGACCTTCTCCTCGGCCGCGAACCGAAAGATTGGGATATCACGACGAGCGCACGGCCGGAAGACATTCAGAACCTATATGAAAATACGTTTTACGAGAACGACTTCGGCACCGTCGGCGTTGTAACCGATTCAGACGACCTGCGCCTCAAAGTCGTCGAAGTGACGCCGTACCGAGAGGAGGGAAAATACTCGGACGCGCGGCGACCAGACGAAATACGTTGGGCAGATACGCTTTCCGCCGACCTGAAACGCCGCGACTTCACCATCAACGCCATCGCCTACGACCCCGAAACGGACACATTGGTGGATGAGCACGGAGGTCAGGCGGATCTGGAGCGTCGAGTCATCGCGACGGTCGGCGCGCCCGAGGAGCGCTTCGCGGAAGATGCGCTGCGTATGCTTCGCGCCGTGCGCATCGCGGCGGAACTTGATTTCACTATTGCCGCAGAGACCATGGCCGGCATCACGAAGAACGCAGGCAAACTCGCGGCCATTTCGCGCGAACGAGTCCGCGACGAGCTGATACGGATGCTCGAGAGCGACACGCCAATGCAGGCGCTTTTCATCGCGCAAAAATTGGGCCTATTGAAGTACATCATCCCCGAGCTTGAAGAAGGCATCGGCTGCAAACAAAACCAGGCGCACTCGTTCGACGTATTTGAACATTCGCTCCGTACGCTCCAGCATGCTGCCGATCAAAAGTGGCCGATCGACGTGCGTGTCGCGGCGCTTTTGCACGATGTGGGAAAGCCGGCAACGCGCCGCTGGAGCGACGAAAAAAACGACTGGACGTTCTATGGACACGATGTAGTGGGCGCCCGTATGGCAAAAAAGATCCTCGCCGACCTTCGTTTCCCGAAAGAGATGATAGAAAAAGTGTACCTGCTGGTCCGCTGGCATATGTTTTTCTCCGACCCCGACCATATAACGCTCTCCGCAGTTCGTCGCGTCATCAACAGAGTCTCGACCGACAATATCAAAGACCTCCTCAACTTGCGGGTGTGCGATCGGATAGGAACGGGACGCCCGAAAGCGCATCCCTTCCGACTGCGCAAATACATGTCAATGGTGGACGAGGCCATGCGCGACCCGGTCTCCGTTTCTATGCTTAAAATTGACGGTGCACGCATTATTGAAATGGGGGAGGCGCCCGGCCCGCGTATCGGCTGGACACTCCACGCGCTTCTTGAGGAAGTGCTCGATGATCCCGCGCGCAATACGGAGACGTATCTGGAAAAGCGGGCGCGAGAGCTGCTTGCCATGCCCGAGTCAGAACTGAAAGCACTCGGCGAGAAGGGAAAAGAGCGGCGGGCAGAAGAGGACGATACGGCAGTCCAGGCGCTGCGCGATAAGCACCGCGTCAGTTGAAATTCTTGGGCGCGCCGCTTCTACAAAGCGGCGCGCCCGTTATTGCTCTCTAGATACCTTCTTTGCAGGGCGCCTCAGATCGCGCCAAAAGCGCCTCTGGCATCGCCTTATCTGCCGCCTGTGGACGGGAAGTGTGAATGCTGTGCCGAGCGGTGCATCATTCCACTTTTTGGGAAGTGCCCGCACAGGGTGCCACCGAACGGCCTTGATGCCTCCGTTTCGCACAGCTCCCTTGTTCCCGGAGTACCCGCAGGCCTTCGTATCAACGGAGTAAGGCGCAACGGCCAAAAAAATATACTCGACGTACCCGGGCGACTCGGCGCGCAACCTGCACTCGAACATGCGGTGCGCCACGGGCAAGACAAAACCCGTCTTTCTTTCGAACTCCCGCAGTACTGCTCTTTCTGGATGCTCACACTCTCGAACTCGTCTACCCGGCAACTTCCAAACTCCCGACCATTTCTGGACTAGGAGCACTTCCAGCACGCCTTGCGTACTTCGTCTAAAATACGCAATACGAGCCACTCTCACCCTGTGGGGCATGACCCTGTCCTCCGGTCGGTAACTCGTCTATTCCTATCTCTGTGTGGACAGTACAATCGCAAACGCTATTTGTCCACAAAAACATGCAAATCCACATGTAAAAAATACCAAGGACCGTCCTTGGTATTTTACCAAGGACGGTCCTTGGTAATTTGTGGTAATTTGGGTCAATTCCGGCCTCGCGGACGTCTGGGAAGAGGACGGAATAGAAAAAAGAAAAGGCCGCTCCGGGGGCAGTAACACGTTTCTAGAACCTGTTACCACCGCGAAGCGGCCTCTTGCGGGTGCAGTAAGTACCCGCGTTTGTTCCTTATTCCATAAAGGGGTTGTTCTGCGATGCAAGCGAACGATACGTTTCCAAGGCGGGTGCACAGGCGGCTCCCTTCGGGTTGGTGTATCTGGTTTGCTGCAGAAAAAAGAGCTAGTGAATAAGGACGTAGGACATAGCAGGTTTTGGCCTGTCTGTCCCTGTCCGATAGGATACAGGTCTATCGGACATTGTAAAGCGGCCGCTGTGGATAACCTGAGCGGTCACCTCACAAATGTGTTGCTATAGCGTGTCTTTTTCAAGGACATCGAGATGTCCTTTAGAAACTCTCATCTAGCCGTATAGATACGGGGCAGTGGTCGGAACCGTAAATATCGCTGTGTATATCCGCCGAGAGTACTTTGGGCGCAAGTTCGCCGCTTACAAATATGTAGTCAATGCGCCACCCGACGTTGCGCTCGCGTGCGCGGGAAAAAGGGCTCCACCACGTATAGTGCCCTCCTTCTTTTGTGAACATACGAAAAGTGTCCACGAATCCCGCTTCAATGAACATATCGATGCCTTCGCGCTCCTCCCGCGTGAACCCTTTACGCCCCTCGTTCTCTTTCGGGTGCGCCAAGTCCTCAGGGCGGTGCGCGACGTTCAGGTCACCGCAGAATACGACCGGTTTCTCCTGCTCCAGCCGCTTGCAGAATGCAAGGAATGCGGGGTCCCATCGCTTGTGCCGCAATTCCAGCCGGCTCAGGTCGTCCTTCGCGTTCGGCGTATATACGGTCACGACAAAAAATCCATCGTACTCGGCGGAGATCACGCGCCCCTCCGCATTCGGGTCGCCGTAACCGTCTCCCGATAGCTTGTACTCGGCGGCAATGTCTTCAGGGAGCCCGAACGCGACAGAGAGCGGCTTTATTTTGGTGAAAATCGCCGTGCCGCTATACCCTTTCTTCTCGGCAGAGTTCCAATACTCCTCGTACGCGGGCAAATCTATTTCCGCTTGCCCTTGCGCCGCTTTCGTCTCTTGGAGGCACACAATGTCCGGTTTCACCCGCTCAATAAAAGGAAGGAACATGCCCTTCTTATGGACGCTCCTGATGCCGTTGACGTTCCACGAGGCAATGCGCATGTGTCCATGATACTACGCGAGTTCGCCACGCACTGGTGTCCGAATATTTTCATATTCGCATCACGATGCGCGCGCATACTGCGCGGCATGAGGCAGAGTTCAAGCCGGCACCCCTTCCTTAATGGCATCCCGCTGCGCTTTTTTGAGCGGCGCGCGGAGAAGGGGAGCCGCGAGTGGCGCATTTTTGATGCGGTACGCGATGAGCGTGCGGATAACTATCCGTACGAGTACTCTGCGCGCCGCGCCGCCCGCAAACGGACGGGCGACGACGTAAACAAGACGCAGCCCGCCGTTCGCGCGTCCCGTTTCATTTGACATTGGTCGTCCGAGCGAATATTACTGAGGAACCCAAGAGAAGAAGAGACGGAGGACGAGGTGCCAATACAGTTCTTTGTTTTGTTCTTTGCGGTGTGCGGCGCGCTGACGCTCGCAGCCGCACCGATGCAGCAGACGACAGCAGGCGCGAAAGCGCTCATTGTCGTCGGGGCGGGCTTTTTGTTCGTCGCACTCATCGGTGCAATACGCGAATGGCTCAGCCGGAGGAGAATCATCCGGTGAAGCCCGACAGCCGGCTTGCGAGTTCGACACTCGCGGCCGGTTCTGCTTTTTGTGTTGCGGCGCCGGCGCGCATCAGCTACTGTGTGCCCTAGGAAAAACGAAACGGGAGAATCGGCCGTGACGTGGAACTACCCTCCAGACGACAGGCCGCGCACAGCCGTCGAGAAGCCGCAGCTGTTCGCGCTTACAATTGCGGCATGCGCGACGGGTTTCGCTTACGCAGCGGCTCTAGAATTCGTACTCGATGGACACATGTACGCTCTTGCGTTTGCCGGGATTCCCGTGCTCGCCGCCGCAGGTACGCTCGGAGCGGTGAGCGCGCTGTGCGTTTCCATCTTCGCCCCGATGAATATCCCTCTCTGGGTGAAGGTATTGCTCTCAGCGATGACGGCGGCATTCATACCGAGTGCGTGGATCGTTGTCTTCGTGGGGGCGCTGCTCTACCTCTCAGTCGAGAGGAAGATAGAGCTCACGCTCCAGCTGGGCGCGCCGATGTTCGTCTGCGCGCTCATAGGCGTCACCATCTTCTTCATAGCCGCGCGCCTCAGCGGCGGCAGGTAACGTGGAGAACGTGCGAGCGGCGCGGGAGTCCTCCCGCGCCGCTCTTCACCTTTTGAACACACGTGATGGAGTTCTTACACATAGCGAATTGCGGCATGCATGGGTACTGCTCTTTTCTGTACACATATCCACAGTTGACCGCGTGCATATGCGGGAGTACGTTCGAGGCAGGCGAAACTTCGGCAAGGGGAACGTCATGAGAAAAGAAACCAGCGATGCGGCGGCGGTCACCAAGCCGCTGCCGACAATGGACGAGATCTTTGACGCGCTCTCCACGTTGAGCGAGCGCGGTGAGAAGCCCACGCGTCGGGCAGCGTACGAGTTGCTCGCCCAACGATAAGCAGGGCCGGAGGGCGTACCATGCATGGAGCGCGGGAGTCCGTAGACCCCCGCGCCCATCTTTTTCACACAGGCAGTGCCGCATGTGCCGCTCTTCATCTTTCCTTCATTCGGTTCGTGACAGAATGGCGCATAGGCACCAGGTAAGGGAGGTGCAAAAAACGGCTGTCGGGCGGGGGGCGAAGGCCCCTGGCGTGGGGCGGCGCTCCACCGGAGCGCCAAGCGTGAGGAGTAGAAAAATTCCGCCTCCTCCAGCTCGAGTCGGGGGCACAGTGGACGCAGACAACAGTCTGTCGTTCACTGTGCTCATTTCTTTTTACTTCAAATACTTCCGTTTTTTCAGCTTGTCGGGAAGGTAGGATTCCGCGTCGCTTCCCCCGCGCTCCCTCCGCGACTTTTCGGGATACATTTCATACCCCTTGCCGTACCCCAGACCTTTCATGAGCGTTGTTACCGGATTGCGGACCTTGAGCGGAACGGGAAGATTGCCGTATTTTTTCACATCGTCGAGCGCGGCGAACAGCGCATCGTATGCGCGCCTGTCCTTCTTGCACTGCGCAAGGTAGGCCGCGCCGTGCGCGAGATTTATCGCGGCCTCCGGATAGCCGATTTTTTGAACGGCATCGAAAACGGTATTCGCAACAACGAGCGCGGTGGGCTGCGCGAGCCCTATGTCTTCGCTCGCGAATACCACCATCCGCCGTGCGATAAATTTCGGGTCTTCGCCCGCCTCGACCATCCGCGCAAGATAGTAGAGCGCGGCATCCGGCTGCGAGGCACGCATCGACTTAATGAACGCCGAAATGGTGTTGTAGTGCTCTTCCCCCTTCTTATCGTAGCGCACATGCATCGACTGCACCGCTTCCTTCAATGCCTCTACGGTCGTTTTGCCGTAAAGCTTGTGCGCCGTTTCAAGCGTCGTGATGGCTTGCCGCGCATCGCCGGAGGCGCTCGCAACGAGCCACTCGAGCGCCGCCTTGGGTGTGCGGCTGCCGAGCGCCGCAGCGGCACGCTTGATGATGCGCGCCATATCTTCCTCCGATAATTCATGCAGCACAAAGACGCGACAACGGGAGAGGAGCGGCGCAATGACCTCAAACGACGGATTCTCCGTCGTCGCGCCGACGAGCGTAATGTCGCCGCGCTCCACGAAGGGGAGAAGAAAATCTTGCTGCGCCTTGTTGAAGCGGTGTATCTCATCTATGAACAAAATCTTGGGGATAAGGCCTGCGGTCTGACGCTTGTAGCCCGCAGCGGAGCCGGAACCGAGCACTTTCTTAATGTCTTCTTTGCCGGCGTCCACGGCGGAGAGCTCGTAGAAATCCGCACCGAGCGCGTTGGCGTATATGCGCGCGAGCGTCGTCTTGCCGCTCCCGGGAGGCCCCCACAATATAAATGAGAAGAGCTGCTTCTTCTCGATGGCGGTGCGCAATGGTCCTGCGCTGCGCCCTTTTGGCGCGCTTCCTACCCGTACCAGGTGCTCCTGCCCCACGAACTCATCGAGCGAGGCGGGGCGTATGCGGGATGCTAGCGGCTCACTCATGGGAGAGAGTATACGCTTTTGTGCGTTTTCCACATACGCGCGTGACACCGAGGCCGTATGTGCTACTGTTGTTGCATGAATACAAAATACCTGGTTATCAGCGTCGTGCTCGTTGCGCTCCTTGGTCTTGGCGCATGGCTGTGGATGAACCAGCTGGGCCCTTCGGAGTTTGGAAACCAACCGGGCCTTGAAGGCCAGGTGCAGGGCCAGGATATCGTTGTGGGAGAGGGCGCTGAGGCCGTCCCGGGAATGGTCGTCGCCATCGAGTACATTGGGGCGCTTGAGGACGGAACGATCTTCGACAGTTCAGAGGCGCAGGGACAGCCCCTGGTCTTCACGCTCGGCGTTGACCCGCTTATCCCCGGCTTCCAAATAGGAGTCAACGGCATGCGCGAGGGCGGACGCCGCATCGTATCCATTCCGCCGGAGCTTGCCTATGGCGCGGAGGGGGTAGTGGATGCGGAGGGCAATGTACTCATCCCCGCAAACGCGACGCTCATCTTTGAAATACAGCTTCTCGCGGTCATGTCGCCCGAAGCGCCCGAGCTAGGCACCGTGGAAGAGGGAGCAGAGGGCGGCGGCGCGGCTGAATAGCACGTCGCTCAAACACTTGCTAATTCGGCGGAATGTGCTATCATTGCGCCGATGCTTACGAAGCGCAAAAAGGAGAACGAGCGGCAGAAAGCCGCCCGCCACGAAAGCGATACGGGCTCGCCGGAAGTGCAGGTTGCCCTCATCACGCGCCGCATCGAGGAGCTATCATCGCACCTCGACAAGCATCGCAAGGACAAAAGCTCGCGCCGCGGCCTTCTTGGGCTCGTCGCAGATCGACGCAAGCATTTGAAGTACCTTGAAACGACCAACAAGCGCGCCTACAACGCGCTGACGAAGAAATTAGGTTTGAAGAAGTAGCGCTTTTTCAAACAGCTTCTAGCTTCTAGGTACTAGCTCCTAGGGTTAGAATATGAAGGCGACGGAGCAGGTACCACTTGCGGGCGCTTTAGCATGTAGGCGTTTCGTTTGCTGTTTTTTTACTAGAAGCTAAAAGCTAGAAGCTATGTCTATAATTAAACATCCCGAACAGCGTGTCGGCGTTTTTATCGACACGCAGAATCTTTATCACAGCGCGAAGAACATCTATCATGCGCGCGTAAATTTCGGCAACGTTCTCAAAGACGCTCTTGCGGGACGGCGCTTGGTGCGCGCCCGCGCGTATGCGGTCACCACGGAGAGCGGCGAGGAGAAAGGGTTTTTCGAGGCACTCACAAAGCTCGGCGTCGAAATGCGCACGAAAGACCTGCAGATTTTCTCGGGCGGCGCCAAAAAGGCCGACTGGGACGTCGGACTCGCCGTGGATGCAATTACCGCGTCGCCGAAACTCGATACCGTCATCTTGCTCACCGGCGACGGCGACTTTGTGCCGCTCGTACAGTACTTGCAAGTACACGGCGGCTGCCAGGTCGAAGTCGTGTCATTCGGGCGCTCGTCCTCGCAGCGGCTGAAGGACGCGTCGGACGACTTTCTTGACCTCGACAACGACCCGAAGCGCTACCTCATCAATTATCGGCCGCCCCGTCGCGGTTTCGGCGCGCGTACGCGTGCGGCAGATACCCCTGAAGAGGATGCGGACGTCGCATAAGCGCAGGTGCCGCAAAAGCGCGGCGCATCGCGGATAGTTCTCCGCGACGCGCCTAATCCCATGTCAGGAATATGACCCCGGATGCAAGCCACACGATGAGCGCTGCCTGCATAACACCCTCGGCCGAAACAGCATGCAAAAATTCTGCCGACTGCATGGCTTCATGTATCGGGGCGAGATCGATAAACTGCATCATGCCGCTCCTCCTCTCGCTGCACTGCAGTCTGCCAAAGTTACGAAAGATTGCCAACCTCGCTCAAAGTGGTATGGTGTGCGCATACAAGATAACCGTGGTGTTTGGATAGGCAGTGTCGTCCTGCGCTCGTCGAAGGGCCGCTACTGAAATCCAAACAGCACCAACGCAGATGGATAAAAAAGAGTATTCCGTCGAGCTCGGCGGAAAAACACTAACAGCTGAATTTAACGACTGGGCGAATCAAGCGAACGGCTCGGTGCTGCTGCGCTATGGCAACTCGGCGGTTCTCGCGACGGTCGTCATGTCGAGCCGTGAGTCGAACCTCGATTATTTCCCGCTCTCCGTCGAATACGAAGAGAAATTTTACGCCGTGGGCGCCATCCTCGGCTCGCGTTTTATGCGCCGCGAAGGGCGCCCGTCGGACGAGGCAGTGCTCTCCGGCCGAATGGTCGATCGCACCATCCGCCCCCTCTTTCCCAAGGGGTTGAAGCGCGACGTGCAGGTCATCATCTCTGTTCTTTCGATAGATGAGTACGATACGGATGTTTTGGCAATAAACGCCGCATCGCTCGCGCTCGCCACTTCCAATATTCCGTGGAACGGCCCGGCCTCTGCCGTACGCATCGGCCTGGAAGAAGGCAGCGACGACTTCATCACGCTTCCGACATACAAGCAGCGGGAGGAGGAGATGCCGCCGCGCGCGCGCCTCGACCTGTTGGCGTGCGGCAAGGACGGCCTCATAAACATGATAGAGGTCGGTGCGCGAGAGGTGCCTGAAGACGTGCTCGAGCGCGCACTGCAAAAGGCGAGTGAAGAGATCGAGAAACTGCAGGCGTGGCAGCGGGAGATCATAGCCGAACGCGGCGTCGCAAAGTTCGAGCTGCCCGTGCGCGAAAAAGATGCGGCACTCCACGCGCTCTACGCGGAGCATATCGAACCGAAGCTTGCCTCCCACGCGGGCGCGCTGGGCAAGCCCGAGATGAACGAGCTCAAGAGTGAATGGGTGCGGACAGTGGCCGAGCGCTTGCCCGAAAGCGACATGAAAGAGGCCGACTCTCTGTTCGAGACGAAGATGGACGAGTATGTGCATGCGCTTGCGATCCGGGAAGGGAAGCGCGTAGATGGGCGCGCGCTCGACGAAATTCGGCCACTCTTTGCGCAGGCAGGCGGCATATCGCCCATCATCCACGGCACCGGCATGTTCTACCGCGGGGAAACGCACGTCCTCGGCACGGTGACGCTCGGCGGACCGGGAGAGGCGCAGCTCATCGATACCATCGAATTCCAGGACACGAAAAAGCGCTTCATGCTCCACTACAATTTCCCGCCGTTCTCTGTGGGAGAGACAGGACGCGTCGGCGGATTCAATCGCCGCATGATAGGGCACGGCGCGCTCGCAGAGAAGGCGCTGCGCCCCGTCTTGCCTCCGAAGGAAGATTTCCCGTACACGATACGCATCGTTTCCGAGTGTCTCGCGTCGAACGGCTCGACCTCCATGGCGTCCGTGTGTGCGGGTACGCTCGCCCTCATGGATGCGGGCGTTCCTATCGCCAAACCCGTCGCGGGCATCGCGATGGGCATGATGTCCGACGCCTCGCGGGAGGTGTACAAGGTGCTCACCGACATTCAAGGGCCGGAAGACCACCATGGCGACATGGATTTCAAAGTGGCGGGCACCGAGGAGGGTGTGACCGCCGTGCAGATGGACGTGAAAGTTGAAGGCGTGCCCGTTGCGGTACTGGCGGATGCGTTCGCGCAGGCAAAGAAAGCGCGCCTCCAAATACTCGACGTTATACGCGCCGCGATGCCCGCGCCGCGGCCCGACATCTCGCCGCGCGCGCCGAAAATACTGACACTCAACGTGAAGGTCGACCAGATCGGCCTCGTCATCGGACCCGGCGGCAAGACCATCAACGGCATCCGCGAACGCACCGGCGCGGAGGACATAACGATCGAAGAAGATGGCACGGTGTTCATCACGGGCAAGAACGGTGCGGCGGAAGCGGCATACGAAGAAATACGCGGCCTCACGCGCGAGTACGAGGTGGGGGAGCGTTTTGAGGGGCCGGTGACACGCCTTATGGACTTCGGCGCGTTCGTAAAGATCGGGCCGAACACCGAAGGGCTCGTGCATGTCTCGGAGGTCGCGCCATTCCGCATCGACAAGATATCGGACGCGCTTGCCGTCGGCGACGTAGTCCCCGTCGTGTTGAAGGAAATTGATGAGAAAGGACGCTATAATCTTTCTATCAAAGCGGCCGATCCGGAGTTTGCCTCACGCAAAGGGCTCACCCCATCGGAAGGCGGCCGCGGCGGCGATCATGAACGAGGAAACAGAAAAGGACCCGGGGACGGATTCAGGCGGCGCATCTAACGCCGCTCAAAGCGATGCTCATACAGGCGCGGCCGCGGATGCGGCCGCGCCTTCACGCGCACCTGCAGAGCCGGCTTCGCCGGTGCCTGCGCAAACGCCCGCGCCCCCTCCGCCGGCAGGCAAGGCGGCGGCTCCGCTCTCCCCACCGGCGAGTGACGCGCAGCGGGAAGTGGAGCGCATTCTCGCCGATTCAAAATTGCCTGAGCGCGCCGCTTTCCGCGCCTCTGCCGACGCGAAGCCCGCCGCAAAACCGCAGGGCACCGGCGAAGCCGCCGCGCCCACAGCGCAACCACGGAAGCCATCCGCGCCTCCCGCGCGCGCAGCGGCGCCGAAGAGCCCCGACGATATCGCATCTGTGCATACGCTGAAAGACGACCTGCAAACCGTCGTTCGCGATCAGAAAATTTCTTTTGTCCGTGCAGCCGCGCTCGAGCAGCAAAAATCGAGGCGAGGCAGCGACACTAAAATTGAACGCAGCGCGGCGGCGAACGCCGCTCGCCGCCGCACGCTCGGCATCATAACGACAGCGCTCATCCTGGTGTCGCTCGGCGTGGCAGCCATTGCCGGCGTTCTATACGTACGGGGTGAGCGCGCACAGGTCGGCTCGGCGGCTTTTGGAAGTGGATCTCTCCTCTTCGCCGAACAGACCGCGGCGTTTTCCATGGGTACGCAGCCGCCGGATGATCTGAAGCGCACAATTGCGCAAGCGCGCCACGCGTCCGGCACCACGCTGGGGGCGATCGTGCGGCTCGTCCCGCTTGTTCCCGTGTATAACGCAGAAGGAGACGTGACGCACGAGAGGCCGGCGTCCATCAGCGAGTTCCTGCGTGCCATCGGCACCGGCCACCCGAGCGAACTTGAGCGCGCCCTCTCTCCGGAGTTTTTCTTCGGCATACACACGGTAGACAAGAACGCACCCATTCTGGTGATGGAGGTCGCTTCATATGAGCTCGCCTTCGCCGCGATGCTCGAATGGGAGGAAACGATGAACGCGGACCTCGCGCCCATCTTTACTCCCGTTGCTGCGTATCGGCTCGACGCGAACGGTTTGCCTATCGAGAGAGCGTTCACCGATGTCGTCATGCGCAACTACGATGTGCGGGCTCTTGAGGATGATAATGGCGCGGTGCAGCTCTACTATTCGTTCCCCACGCGCGATCTTCTCATTATCGCGGAGAGCCCCTTCTCCTTCACCGAGGCGCTGTCGCGCCTGCGCGCTGATCGGCGGCTATAGAGCGGGGCGCAGTGAGGCACTAGGAATCGGCGCCGCAGCGATGTACAATCGGGGCTATGAAACATCTGGATGGATCACAGATACAAGAATTGCGTGCGCTATTGGAGGCGGAGCGCGAACGGCTCGTCGGGGAACTCTCTGAGCGGGGCCGGAGAGTGAACGGCGATTGGCAAGCGCAGGCCACCGGGTTTGAGGGTGAGGCATCGGATCCGAATGATGCCGCTGATAATATCGAAGAGCTTGCGACGAACGTCCCCATTGTCGAAACGCTGGAGACCCGCCTGAGAGAGGTAGAAGAAGCGCTTGAGCGCATGGAGAAGGGAACCTATGGCGTTTCAGAAGTCGACGGCACGCCCATCCCCATCGAGCGATTGCGCGCGAACCCCGCTGCGAAGACGAACGTGTAGGCGGCTCAGCGCTGCATGCGGCCCTCCGCGTCGAGTGCTACACTACACTTCATGAAAGGGAAGCAGCCCGCCGCAGAGCGCACGCGGAACGCGGCGCGCCTGAGCGGATTCGCGCGCGTCTTTAGCGCGCAACCCGCGCTGCCCCATGCACGCATCATTTCCGTCGAGTGCGACATCGCCAAAGGACTCCACTCGTTCTCCATTGTCGGCCTGCCCGATAAGGCGGTGGAGGAGGCGAAGGACAGGGTCGCCTCAGCAATAAAAAACGCCGGCAGCCGTTTCGATTCGCCGAAAAAAAGCAACAAGAAGATAGTCATTTCACTGGCGCCGGCAGAACTTAAGAAAGAGGGGGCGGCGTTCGACCTCGGTGTCGCGCTCGCGTATCTGCGCGCATCCGAACAGTTGGATTTCGAGCCAGCGGGAAGGATCTTCGCCGGCGAACTTGCGCTCGATGGCTCACTGCGCCCCGTGCGGGGCGCGCTCTCCATCGCTGTCGCCGCGCGCGACGCCGGGTTTGCGGAGTTGTTCGTACCGGCGGAGAACGCCGCCGAGGCGGCGCTCGTCTCCGGCATCACCATCTTTCCCGCGCGGACGCTTTCTGAAGTTATCGGGCATATCGATGAAACGGGGGATTTCTCTCTCGCTGCGCATCGCGCTGCGCCTGCGGCATTCGGTGTCCGCGAGCCCGACACGCCGACGCTCGACGACATTCGCGGACAAGAGAGCGCGAAACGCGGGCTCATTATCGCGGCAGCCGGCGCGCACAACATCGCACTCTACGGGCCGCCCGGCACGGGAAAGACGATGCTCGCCCGCGCCGCCGCCGCGCTCTTGCCTCCTCTGACGGAAGAGGAAGTCATCGAGGTCACGTGCATTCACTCGCTTGCGGGCGCGCTTGCCGGCAGCGCGGTGCTCCGGCCGCCTTTCCGCGCCCCGCATCACACGTCGAGCTACGCGTCCCTCATCGGCGGCGGCACGACGCCGCGGCCGGGCGAAGTGACGCTCGCGCATCGCGGCGTACTCTTTGTGGACGAGTTTCCGGAATTTCATCGCGATGTCGTGAACGCGCTGCGCGAACCGCTAGAGGATCGGGTCGTGTCGGTGTCCCGCGCGAAGGGTTCGGCGGTGTTCCCCGCGAGTTTCATGCTCGTCGCGGCGCTGAACCCCTGTCCGTGCGGGTATTGGGGCTCTCCGCGCTGCGAATGCATGCCGAACGTCGTCGAGAAATACCGGCGTAAAATATCCGGCCCCGTCGCCGACCGTATCGACATGTGGGTGCACGTGGGCGACATGCCGCTCGAATCCCTCTCGCAAAAAAAGAAGGGCGGAGGAGGCGAAACGGAGCGGGCGCGCGAGGCAATCGCGCGGGCGCGCAGCGCACAAGCAAAGCGTTTCGCGGGCATTAGGAATGTCTCGAACAACGCGGACATGAAGCCGAAGCATATCGAAGAGTTTGCGAAGCTGACGGAGAGGGCGGAGGCCGCGCTTCTCGAGTCCGCCGCCCGCCTGCGGCTCTCCGCACGCGGGTTCCACCGCACCATAAAACTCGCGCGCACCGTCGCCGACCTCGCCGGCGCGGACGCGATCGACGTTTCGCACATGCTCGAGGCGCTGCAGTATCGCCAGCGCGACCTGTAGCGCATCGCGCTATTCACCTTGCTTTCACGGCGCTGCAGTTTACTTCTCTCGAAACAGCTGCGTAGCGCATATGGACACCACCGGCAGGAACATATTGATAGCGGTATTCATCGTGCTCCTTATCGGGCTCGTCGTTTGGGCCGCCTGGACGCGAAACGGCGAGTCCACGAACGGTGCGCGCACGCCGCCGATCGGAACGATACCGCCGCCTGCGACACCGCCGCCGCCTCCACCCGCCGCGACCGCAAGCGTGCGTATCGCGCTCCTCGACACGGAGCACGTCACGACAGGTCCCGAGCGCGGGTGTGACCGCCTCGTCATGGCGACCTATACTGTCTCCACGACGACCATGCACCTCACCGCGGCACTCGGAACGCTTTTCGGACTGGAAGAGGAAGAGATCGGCTCATGGCATAACTTTATCGCGCGCACCAATGATACGCTCTCGTTTGACAGGGCACTCGTGGAGGACGGCACCGCGCACATCTATCTCTCCGGCTCACTCTCCGGCCTCGCCGGTGTCTGCGACGGCCCGCGCGCCCGCATTCAAATAGAAGAAACCGCGCTCCAATTCCCGACGGTACAAACCGTCCAGCTCTACCTCAATGAGCAGCCCACCACCCTCACGCCCGACCAAAGCGGCTCCTAAATTCGCTGTGCATGCAAAAGAGGGGCGGGCGCGCCTCTCCGAAACATCTCGCTGCATAAAACATCAGCGGAGCGGATAACCTCTCCGAGAACCCCCGCAGGCGGACGGCTTGGTACGGCCCTCGCCTGCATGCAGGCGAGGGCCGGCGTCCGCCGAGGATTAAGGCGCGCGCCGCTGGAGCGCGCGCCGGGTTCTCGGAGAGGTTATCCGCGCAGCGCCCCCCTATGCGATGAACCGCATTACCACAAGCACGTATTGCATGACCTGGTACACCATACGACTTTCTAGAACGGGTTGCGCGGGCCGCCGCGTATTTCGAAGTGAAGGTGCGGCCCTGTCGATTGTCCCGTAGAGCCCACGTATCCGATGACCTGCCCCTGCACCACATACTGTCCGACGCCCACGATGACGGATGAGGCGTGCGCGTAGAGCGTTTGCGTGCCATTGCCGTGCCGAACGACGACGTACTGCCCATAGCCGCCGTTCCAGCCCGAGCTGCGCGCGACGATAACGTCGCCGGGAGCCGATGCCATGATGGGCGTACCGGCCGGAGCCGCAATATCGACCGCGTTGTAACCATGGATACCCTGTGTGCGCGTACCGCCGGAGAGCGGACGAATGTAGTAGCCCGCCTGCGCAGGCGTACTGCTCGGAGCGCTCGCTGTAGAGGAGCGCGCCGTAGACGAGCGGGCCGCGCGCGGCGCAGGAGACGGCGCGAGCGCGAGCGTGCCGTCAGGAATGATTATCGTCGAGCCGACCGCGAGCGCCGTCATCTCGAGCCCGTTGAACTGCGCGATTTCCTCCGCTTCGCCGCCGTACACCTTCGCGATAGAGGAGAGCGTGTCGCCTTTTTTCACGGTGTACTGCACGCCTGTGATGGGAAGGATGGTGAGCGTCTGCCCGACGCGTATCATGCCGCTCGTAGGAATATTGTTCGCCCATCGGATGGTGTTGGCAGAGACGCCGAAGAGCTCCGCGATGCCGGAGAGCGTGTCGCCCTCGCGCACGACGTAGATGCTAATGGTCGAGTTTTTGGGCTTCACGACGATGTCCGCCATCGTTCCTGCCGGCCCTTCTTCGGGGAGAAGCGCCGTGCCGTCGACGATGGTGATGTCGCCGCCTCCTTTTGATGGATTAGGGTCGAGATTATAGGCAGGCGTCGGAAGCGTAATGGTTTGCAAATTTACAGCCGCCACGGATTCCGTGTCGGCCTTCGCGCTCGGCAAGAGGGTAGCCAATTTCGACAAGATGCTTGCCTCCGTGATGGACGGAAGAACGCTCCCGACCATCGCGAGAAGGGAAATGACAGAAACCGCCGCCCATGCGCGTCGGAGCTGCCTTCTATGGTGCCGGCGGGAGTTTGCACTGCCGTCGGGGTCTGTAGTGTTGTGTACGATAGGCCGATCAGGCCTGTTCCTTGCGCCGCGGTGCGCCCATGAATGCGGGCACTCTCGCGAACGAGAGAGGAGGAAAACCTCCGTGTCTGTTAGGAAACAAGCCAGATATCCGGTTCCTTCCTTTGCGGAGCCAAGGTGCCACTGCCTTGTTCTCACACCCGCACAGTGGGGCCGCCGGAGCGCGATGGTTGCTGTAATACTGAAGGGGGCCGCGCGTCTACACGCCTACGAGCCCGTTCGGGAGCGAAACGGGGTACCATCGCTTGCTTCACTCTAACCTCATCAGTCGGGGTGTCAATCGCCTTTTTACTACGCAGGTGGATAAGAAACCCGTCAATACGGCAAAACTCAAAGAATGGCTATAAATAAGGCGCGTTGGACGCACCGTGCTATAGTGCTGCGATGCGACACATAGCGGACCTGAATGAGCGGCAAAGGGAAGCCGCGCTCCACATAGACGGCCCTCTTCTTATCGTCGCGGGAGCAGGTGCCGGCAAAACGAAGACCATCACGCATCGGATAGCGCACATTGTCCACTCCGGCGTGGCGCCGCATCGCATCCTTGCCGTCACCTTCACCAACAAAGCCGCCTCCGAGATGCGCGAGCGCGTGCTGGCGCTTCTTGCGGAGACGCACTCTGCGCGCAGCGCGCCGGCGGGGTCGCCGTGGGTCTTAACCTTCCACGCGCTTTCGGTGCGGCTCTTGCGCGAATTCGCCGCTGAGGCGGGGCTGAAGCGCAGCTTTCTCATCTGGGACCGCGATGACCAGCTGCGCGCGGTGAAAGCAATACTTAAGGAGAAAAACCTCGGCGAGCGCTTCAGCCCGCGCGCGATACTCTCGCGCATTTCATACAAGAAAGGCGAGGGCGTGGGGGTGGATGAGTTTGCGGCGAACGCCGCGTCATACTTCGAGCGCGAAGTCGCAGGCATATGGAAGCAGTACGACGCGCGCGCCGCCGAGGGCGGCGCGCTGGACTTCGACGACTTGCTGCTTCGCGCGCTCGCGCTCCTGCGCGAACGCGCGGACGTGCGTGCGAAGCTGCAGCAGCGCTGGAGCCACATCACGATAGACGAGTACCAAGATACCAACATCGCGCAGTATGAGATCGCGCGCCTTCTTGCCGGGGAGCGCATGAACATATGCGCGGTCGGCGATACCGACCAGCTCATCTATGGATGGCGGGGGGCCGTGATTGATAATCTGCTTTCGTTCGAGAAAAACTTCCCGGGCACGCGCGTAGTGTTTTTGGAGCAAAATTACCGCTCTACGCAAACTATACTTACGGCCGCGAACGCCGTCATAGCAAAGAACGTCAACCGGCACGAAAAGCACCTCTTTACGGACAATCCCACCGGCGAGGCGATCCTTGTGTTCGAGGGCGCGACGGAAGCCGACGAAGCGCGGTTCGTCGCGCACTCCGCGCGCGAGCTTCTTGGCAGCGGCACGCCTGCCTCGGAGGTGGCAGTGCTTTTTCGAGAGAATTTCCAATCGCGCGCCCTTGAAGAAGCGTTCCTCGCGGAAGGTCTACCATACCGCGTCCTCGGCGTGCGCTTTTTCGATCGCGCCGAAGTGAAGGATGTGCTTTCGTATCTTCGCCTCGCGCTGAACCCCGCGAGCCGCGGCGACCTTGCGCGGGCGGCGCGCGCGGCGCGCCGCGGCATCGGCGACACAACGCTCGAGAAAATGGCCCGTGGCGAGGACGCGTCTCTCTCCCCGTCGCTGCGGAAAAAAGCCGCCGATTTCCGCGCCGCGCTTGAGCGCATCCGGCGCACAGTGGAAGGCGGGAGCGCATCGCGGGCGGTGCAGGCGGCGATCGTTGAGAGCGGGCTGGAGAAGGCCCTCCGCGACAGCGACGAGGCGGAAGACGAAGACCGCCTTGCGAACGTGCGCGAGCTCGTATCGCTCGCGTCCCGCTACGATGCGCTGCCTGCGCCGGAGGGGGTTGAGCGGCTCCTTGAAGACGCTGCGCTTATGAGCGAGCAGGATTCGCTCGCGCTCCCCACGGGCGAGCGGAGACAGAAACCGAACGCCATCTCGCTTATGACGGTGCACGCATCAAAAGGACTCGAATTCGACGCGGTGTTCGTCACCGGGCTCGAACAGGGGCTTTTCCCCTCGATACGGGAAGGCGACGGCGGAGGCGCGCCGCGCGACCCGGAGGAAGAGCGGCGGCTCTTTTACGTCGCGCTCACCCGCGCGCGCCGGCATCTTTACCTAACCTATGCGGCGACCCGCTTGAAGTACGGCTCACGCGAGTACGCGCTGCCGTCGGAATTCTTCGAAGACATCGATGCGCGTCTTCTTTCATTTGCATCCGCTCGCGCAGCGCCGCGCAGGCGGGGCATACTGGATATGTATGAGGATGACATTAGGTAGCTTCTAGCTTCTAGTGACTAGCTTCTAGAACAATGCATATACAATCTTCTCCAGCAGCTAGAAGCTAGCAGCTAGAAACTCAAGTATGGGGCAGAGACTTGGACAGCATTTTTTAAAGAACCGCGCCATTGCGCGCGCTATTGCACGCGCGGTCCCTCTTCGAGAAGGCGAGTGCGTGCTTGAAATAGGGCCGGGGCGCGGCGTCCTGACGCGCGAGCTCCTTGCGCTCGGGGCGCGCGTCGTTGCAGTCGAAAAAGACGCGGCACTTGTCGAGTATATGAGAGATGTGTTCGCCGACGATATCGCCTCCCGCCGGCTGACGCTGATAGAAGACGATATCCGCAATTTCGACCCCGCACGCTGCGGATTGCACGCCGCGGGATACACACTGGCGGCTAATATTCCCTACTACATCACGGGGGAGATACTGCGGAGATTTTTGACCGCGGAGGCGCAGCCGCGCGCGATGACGCTTCTCGTGCAAAAAGAAGTCGCCCGGCGCATTGCGACCAGTGCAAAAGAATCCATCCTTTCTCTTTCGGTGAAAGCGTATGGTACGCCGCGACTTGTGCGGACGGTCGGACGCGGGAATTTTTCTCCTCCACCGGACGTGGATTCGGCCATCTTGACGGTTACCGACATCTCGAAAGCATTCTTCGCGGACGTGCCGGACGCGCGTTTCTTCGACATCGTGCACGCGGGCTTCTCATCAAAACGAAAACTGTTGGCGAGCAACCTCTCGCACCCGAATAATATAGGGTTTACGAAACCCAATATTATTCGGGTGTTTGAGGCGTGCGGCATTCCCGAAAAGGCGCGCGCCGAGGATGTGCCGCTGGAAGCGTGGCGATGCCTCGCGAGAGTAGCCAGTAGCCGGTAGCTTGTAGCTCTATACACTACGGCTTCCTGCACCGTATTTGCTACCGGCTACCGGCTACGAGCTACCTTGAACTGCCCATCATTTGAATGTTCGTTCCCGGCCACACGATAAGCGGTGTTCGGCTTACAATGCAGTAGTACGGGCTGTTTGCGAGCCCGAGGAGCCACTGGCCTGAGCGGCGCGGTGGTCCGAATTGGTACGTCTTCGTAGCGGGTGTCCATATAAAAGGCCCGCCGCGCGGCGGTCCGAGCATCGCGTAAATGGCATTGTTGAAGCACGGGCGCACTGTTCCTATCTGGCCGCCGAAGGGGAACGCGTGCGCGACGCGCGGCACGATGAGCGAGAGAAATCCGAGCAGCATCGCCAACACGACCAAGGCGGCAACGCTTCTTTGAAGAGCGGCGAGCATACATCTATTGTACACCCGCACCCGGTCTATACGCGGCGCGTGTGGATAGGCGCGCTATGCGCAATGCGCCGTTCACTATACGCTATAACCATGGACATCCTCGAAGACCCGCAGCCCGCAGAGGAGGCGGTTAACGCCTCGCGCGCGCTGCAATGGTTCCGGGACCACCCCTACATGGCGGGCATCGGCGGCGCAACCCTGCTCATTCTCGCCGGCGCCGTCGTGGTCGCGCAGCGCTCCGCGCTGCCTGCCGGCGGCGGAGAGCGTGTCGCATGGGGCGGCGCGGGCGGCCCATCGCTCTTCCAGGGACAATACGACCCGGGAAGCGGCCTCAGCCGCAGCGAATACGCCGCACTCCTATTGGAAGAGCAGCGGCGGCGCGAGGAAGAGTACGCATTTTTGCCCATCTTACCTTCGTCGCCTTCCGCCGACGGCTTTTCCGACGACACAGAAGAGAAGTTTTCATCGCTTTTCCAGCTGCTCGGCCAGCTCACCGTACAAAACGGCGCAACGGGGAGCGCGGGGGACGATGGCGGCGCGGGATCGTACGCGTTCATTCCGCAGGGATTTCTTTCGGTGACCGAACACGCGCCGCAGCGCTCGCCCGAGCAGCAGGCGCTGTTCGAATACGGTAACCTGGTGGGCTCCTACATCGCCGGATTTGACGACCTGCATCCGAACATGAGCATCCTCTTGAAAGACCACATGGAAGACCGCGGGAGCGCGGCAAAATCCGCGGCCGTCGCGCAGGTCGGCAACAATTATGTCTCGCTCGGCCGCGAACTCGAGGCCATCGGCGAGCTCGATACGGTGCCGGCAAGCGTCGCGCCGATGCACGCCGCGCTCGCAAAAAGCTACCAGGATATGGGAGCGCGCCTCGTCGCCGTGGCGCAGGCGGGCACGGATGACGAGGCGATGTATGAAGCGATACTTGCGTATAATGCCGCAGCAGACGTCTTCACCGGCCGATTTATCGCCATCGCCACATACCTCGCAGCGGCAGGCGTGACCTTCACCGCCTCCGACCCGGGCAGCGTGTTCACATTCAACGCGAGTGTCGGATTTTAAGCCGCTATACGGCTGGTATACTTATTGTCGTGAAAGCGCGCTTCACTCGCGGCGTGTCCGCCATCTCTATCACTGCGGCGCTCTCGGCAGCGGCGCTTCTCGTGGCCCTCGGGTGGCAGGCGGGCGGCATGGCAAAGCGGCCGCCCGTCGAGGCGTTTGCACCGCCGCACGAGCTGCCGCGCTTTGCGGACTACCGCAGCACCACCGCCGCGTGGGGCGTGTTGGACGCAAACGGTGACGGCATTCCCGATTGGCAGGAAGAGCTGCTGCGCCTCGGCTTTCGAGCGACGACCACCGACTTCGGCGGGGAGGAGGCTGGGGACGAGGCCCTCTCCGACCTGGCGGACCGTATCGCAACGCAGCTGATAGGCGGCTACCTCACACTGAAGGAATACAACGCCTATTCGCCGGAGAGCGGGCAGCGCCTTGCGGATGTACTCGCCGAGAGCCTGCGCGTATCGGCGGATTTCATACCGCACACGGCGGACGAGCTGACGCTGACGAGCGACGTCTCGCTTTCGCGCGTGCTTTCGTATCGCGCGGACATGCGTGAAGCGCTTCCCGTACTCATTACGGACACGGAACCGGAATTCTTCACGTTCGCGCGCTTTTTGGAAACGGGCGACCGCGCGCGGCTTGAGGAGCTCAGAGCGGCGGCGGCCCGCTATCGCGCCGCGGAAGAGGCGCTGCTTGCCGTCACGGTGCCGGCCGACGCCGCCCAACTCCATCTCGACGCAGCAAATGCGCTCGGCGCATACGCCGTCACGCTCGAGAAACTTATCCGCTATTCGGACGACCCGATGACCACACTCGCGCTATTAAGAACGTATAATGAAAATGAGCGGGAATTGCTTTCCGCTTTCAGCGCGCTCAGCGCCTATTATGTACGCAAGGCAACACGGTAAAATCGCAGCGATAGCTCTCTCCGCGCTCCTTGTCGGCGGGCTTTTCCTGTCGGGTGCCATCACTCTGCTCGGCGCTCCACCGATAGTCCGTGCGCAGGAGGCCTCCGACTCGCAGGCTCAAGCCGACGAAAACGGCAACACCGGCACCCCGCCCGCCGCGCAGGGCGGATTGCTGCGTGACGGCATATTCGGCTGCCATGCGTCAAAGTACGCGAACATCGGCTCGCTCTCCGCGGTCGGCGGCATCTATGTGCCCGTCAACGACGCCGCGGTGACCTTGAACACGGGCTACCTCGTCTACAAGGAGTGCGTGCTGGACGGCGTCGTCTCGAAAATACGCCAGGGCGCAACCGCCGACCTGCTTGCCGCCTCCCTCCGCGCGATGGACACCGGGCGCGGCGGACAAGCGCAGTACGTAAAAAATCAGGCAGACGAGCTTCGCGCACGGGCCGACAGGATAGTGCTCGTCGCGGTCGATGACGCGAACGTCGCCCCCATGTGCGGCGCATTCAAGAATACGGTCCGGACGACGGTCGTACGGTCGTACTTGCAGCAGCGCAACCAGCCGAACTCCGTGTTCTCTTGCACGGCGCCCACGGAGAGCGGAAGCTACTGGGACACGCTCGCTGCGCTGCGGGAGCCGCAGAACAATCCCTACGGCGCCTACCTTTTGCTTCAAGAGCAGATATCGGGCGCCATAGCCGCCGACGAGCAGAACATACGCGAGCAGTGGCTGTGGGGGAGCGGCTACTACGGCCGCACCACCGACCCGCTCAACCCGCTTGAGGAGCAAATTCTCACGCCGGGCTTCGTCGTAGCACACTCGTTCCAGCAGATGCTCGGCTCCGGGTTCCGGCAGCTCGAGAACGCGAGTGAGATAGACCAGATAGTAAGCGCGCTGTGGGGCGGGCTGACGACGCAGCTGCTGACAGATACGCGCGGCCTCTCCGGCCTCGCGCGCGCGCAATCGGGCCTCCCTTCATACATCGACCGCATGACGGCCGAGGCCTCCGCGGGCATACGCGAAGGCGCCGTGAATGCCGCGATAGAGATACTGCGCAACTCTCGGCAGATCGAGTCGGCGTTCCGCCAGGCAAAGGCGGGAACGGCGCAAATCCTCACGACCGCGATCGAGCGTCTGCGCGAGGCCGAGCGGCGCTGCTGGGAGCTTATTATCCCGGCCGTTGAATCATACGCGAAGCAGTCGGTCTGCACCGGGCCCGCGGATCCGCAAACCGGCGAGCCCACCAACTGCGCTCCGCCAAGCCCGCCCGTCAAGCTCGAGATCGCCACCTCGACGGTCGAGTCGCAGCGCGTCATAAACTCGCAGATCGCGCCCATCGCGACATCCACCGCGCGCGACCTGGACGCATCCGAGCGCGCGCTCGCGCTCATAGACGAGCTCATCGCGAGCGTGACGAATACCACGTCGCAGACGGCGCAGCGCGCCGCCCTTGAGCGGCTCGACACCATGGTGGCGACAGGCCAGCTGCACACGGCGGCCGAGGCGAATGCCGCCATCAAGCAGCAAGAGGACGTGAACAACGCCGCCGCGGTACTCGTCGAAGACACGCTCAAGGCGTGGGGCGATTCGCCGGACCCCAACGTCGGCTGGTGCAACGTAAACAACGAGTCCGTCATCCAGCGCTGGTTCAATGCGTGGAGGGTACAAAACACGTCGTAATGGTTATGAGACGCGCATACAAGACACTTATAATAGGCGTACTCGCCCTCGCCTTGGTGACGCCTCTCTCCATAACGCAGCACGGCATAGAGCTCTCCCAGGCGTGGGCGCAAGCGTGCGAAGGAGATTGTACCTGGAGCAACGTATCCGCGCAGTGTCAATCGGAACAAGAATGCACCGAGGAGGATTTATTGGTCCTTAACGACCTCCAGAACCAGTGCAATTTTGCACGAAGCCCCCTACCTCACTGCTCACAGCAGGACTTGGACCGCATCCAGAAATTGAAAAACCTCGTGCACACGCAGGGAACCGTGGAGAATCCGGGCGGCTCATGCTGGAAACTCAATCCCGATTCATGGTTCTCCCAGTGCCTATGGGAACCCTTCTTAAAATGGGTGGCGTCGTGGTTCTTGGCCATAGGTGCCTCCTTTTTACTCGGCGCAGGCACTCTTTTTGACGCTCTCGTGAGGTACCTTATAACCGAATTCGGGTCTACGGTGGAGTCACTGGGCGCAATGAGAGGGATCGAGATCGGGTGGCAGCTCTTCCGCGACATAGCGAATATTTTCATTATCGGGGTTTTCGTTTTTGTATCCATCGCCACGATACTCGGCAGCATCAATTACGGCGCAAAGAAGCTCGTCGCCAAAATACTCATCGTCGCTGTTCTCCTCAACTTCAGTTTGCTCTTCAGCAAAATGGTGATAGACGCCACCAACTTGACTGCCGCGCAGATTCACAGGGGCCTTCTCGCGCAATCCGGCAGTCAGGGCATCGCGGAGAGTTTTAACGAAAAGCTGGGATTGAAAAATATCTGGACCGACTCTACGGTGGTCGTAAACAATGTCGCAGATAAAACAGGGAGGGTTGGCGGTGCTTTTTTCTACGGGTTGGTCGCCCTAATTCTCCTCCTTACTCTTTCCCTCATTCTGTTATACGGGGCATTCATCATAGTTGCGCGTGCGCTGCTGCTCGTGTTCGCCATGCTCACCTCCGCCATCGCGTTCGCTTCTTTCATGCTACCCAACACCGCAACATATCAAATAGTGGGGTGGAAAAACTGGTGGAGCATGCTCTTGAAGGGCGCGCTCTTCGGGCCGCTCCTGCTCGTCTTCCTATGGGTAACCATGCAGATCGTCGGCGGAGCGGGCGCGGCAGCAGGAGCGGGGAGCGCGGCAAGCAACTTCGCGGCGAGGCCTGAACAAATGAGCGACAATATGTGGATGTCCCTTATCCTCCTCTTGCTTGCCATTGGCTTGCTTTTCGTATCAATACGCCTCGCTAGCAGTTTCTCTGCATCGATCGCAGGGTTTAATTTCGCCGCGCTCATACCCGCGGCGGGTGTTGCCGCGGGTGCGCGCTCCTTAGGGTGGATCGGCAGGCACACTGTGGGGCGAGAGGCAGCTGAATACGCATCTTCACTTGAACAACGAGCGAAGCGGGCGCCGAGCGGGTCGACGCGCCAGAAACTGTACGACTTCAGCTCTGAGCGGATGAAGGGTCTCGCCAAGCGCGATTTCAACCTGATGAAGAGCAGCCTCGCGGCTCCCTTACAGCAAATGGCCGGGGTCAAGAAACTGGACACGCTCGCGGGCAAGAAGGTCGGCGGCTACCAGGGCGAGCAGGAGAAAAAGGCGGAGCGGTACGCAGAGCAGGCCGAGCGGGTCACGATCACGGACGACGAGAAAAAGAAGATGCGGGAAGACGTTATCGCCGCGGTCGGTGAGGCGAGCCCGGGGCTCAAGAAGATGCACGAAGAGTCGCAAAAGTCGCTGCAGGCCGCACAAACGGCGTTTACGCAGGCAACGAGGGAACAGATGGAATTCATCGAGAAGAGCGGCGCCAAAACGCAGGCGCTTGAAAAGGAGCGGGAGAATGCGGCATCGCGAGGCGACAGCGGCAAAGTACAGGAGCTGCAGGCGCAGATCGAGCACGAAAAATCGCAGCACAAGACGGCTCTGCAGCAGCAAGACGAGCGCATCAAGTCGGCACGGAAAGTAGTGGAAAGGGCCAAGCGGGAGCACGCCCGCATAGAAGATGCGCACAAGGAAAAGGCAAAGGAGTTGGGTATATGGCATCCCGACCTTGACCGCTCATATGCGGAGAGCAAGGCAGCGAACGCAGCCGCGCTCGCCACTAACAGGTTCTCCAACTCCCTATTGCGCGCAGCCGGTCTAAGTACTCCGGAAACGGACCCGCTCGCCCAACTGGCACGAAAGAAAGCCGGGGAGCGCACGAAGAAGAGAGATATCAAGCAGGTGCTCGACACACTGCAAAAAGAAACGGCGGAGGAAGGAAGGCCTGCCGAGAGGCCTGCGGCACCGCGGCCGCCAGCGAGCCCGCCGGAACCTCCGCCTCCGCACGCCGCGTAGTATGGATACTGAACTGCAGCAGCTCATTCGAGAGAGGTATGACGCCCTTCCTCTCCCGGTGAGAAAGGCGATCGCGTCGGCGGACGTGCAACAAAACCTGCGAAAACTGGCCGAGGCGCACAAACTTCACTTCGATCAGTGGGAAACACTGGAGACGGAAGTGCAGCTTACATTGCTCGGCGTTCAGCAGGCAAAGGACCTCATAGACAATATCCAGAGCGAGGTCGGCGTCGATAGGGAGACCGCGGAGGCACTCGCAGCTGCGATATCGGAGTCGGTGTTCGAGCCCATCCGCGAGGAACTGGAGCGCGAGCTGGAGCATCCGGAAGCCGAGGCGGAGGATGTGAGCGACGTGGAGCAAGCGCGGGAGCAGGTGCTGGATGAAGCGAGCGGGGGAGAAGAGCCAGCGGACGGAGCCGGAGCGCCGCCGCCGCAAGCGCACCCGCCAAAGGACGAGGATGATGCATCCAAGCAAACAGCCGGCGGCGGGCAAGAGAGCCAAAAGGAACCGAAAGTAAAAATAGTGCGCCCATCGGAGTCCACCGCCTACCGCCCCGGGGAGACAAGCAGCGCGCGCGCGGAGGTGGTGGATGATCCATATAGAGAGCCGCCTCTGTAGGGCGGCTCTCAAGCTTCTAGCTGCTAGGGGCTAGCTTCTAGTGTATGACAACAGCCGTATCGTCGCATAAGGACCTCATCGTGTGGCAAAAGTCGGTTACTCTGTCAATCGCTATCTATAAGCTAACGGAAGGTTTTCCACAAAGAGAAGTATATGCACTATCGTCTCAGCTCCGCCGATGTGCAGTCTCAATTCCGTCCAACATCTCCGAAGGAAAGGCCCGCCGTAGCCGCAAAGACTTTACCCATTTCCTCGCGATTGCCTACGGTTCGGCTTCGGAGATGGAGACTCAGTTACTCATCGCGGCAACGCTAGGCTACTGCTCCCAAAACGAATATGAGCAGGTTAATTCACTTTTATCCGAAGTGAGCAAGATGTTGCGTGCTATGATTGAAAAGCTTGAGACTCGCGGCTAGCTGGCCTACTCTAGAAGCTAGCAGCTAGTCCCTAGCAGCTAGCTATGCAATTTCAGGTACCGCAATTCATCGAGGTAGAGGATAAGATATTCGGTCCGCTTACCTTCAAACAGTTCGTGTACGTCGCCGGCGGGCTTGGCGCAGCGTACCTCTCGTGGCGCGTGCTGCCTATCTACATCGCCGCTCCCGTCGTGCTGTCGCTTGCCGGGCTTGGCGTAGCGCTCGCGTTCCTCAACATAAACGGCCGCCCGTTCATCGCGGCGCTCGAGAGCGGCTTCTACTACGTTATGCGCAGCAAGCTCTACTTGTGGAACAACGAGCGGCGCAGCCGCCTCGAAAAGCCGAAGACCGTCTCCGCCGATGCGATGAAGGTGGCGGACGTGTACATTCCGAAGCTCTCCGACAGCCGTCTGCACGAGCTCGCGTGGTCTTTGGACATCAAAGAGCGCGTCGCGCAGGGCACCGCGACGGCAGAGGACAGGGAAGAAGCGCTCCCCGCCCACGCGCTCGTTGCGCCGGTCCGAGAGTCCCGCGAGGGGCGCGTGCGGCAATTAGCCGGCAGTTCGTAACCGACAGAAAGCACCAAGCTTATGCAACTACGCAGCATATATATGTACCGCACCTCACGCTACCGGCTGCAACATGCCGGCTATATCGCATATGGTTGATACCGACCAACGAACAGAAACGGTGCGCGCAAGCAGCAAGGCGACGCAGGACTTCGTGCCCGTGTCCGAGGTGCGCGACGGCATCGTCGTATTGAAAGACGGCTCGCTGCGCGCCATATTGCTCGCGTCGTCCATCAACTTTGCGCTCAAATCAGAGGACGAGCAGACGGCGTTCCTCGTACAGTTCCAAAATTTCCTCAACTCGCTCGACTTCTCGATGCAGATATTCGTACAGTCGCGCATGCTCGATATCCGCCCCTACATCGCGACACTCGAAGCCGCGTACAAAGAGCAGCTGGACGACTTGATGCGCATCCAGATACGCGAGTACATCGGGTTCATCAAGAACTTCACCGAAGCTGCGAACATCATGACGAAGAACTTTTTCGTCGTCGTGCCGTACTCGCCGCCCGTCCTTAATAAAAAGGGGGGCCTGAGCGGCCTCAATCCGTGGGGCAAGCGTGGAAGCGCGGAGGAAGCGAACAAAACGTTTGAGGAACAGGTCTCGCAGCTCGAGCAGCGCATCGCCATCGTGCAGCAGGGGCTCGTACGCACCGGCGTGCGCACTGTACAGCTCGGCACCGAAGAGGTCGTGGAGCTCATGTTCAAGATGTTCAACCCCGGTGAAGACTCGAAGCCGATGCCCGTGGAGAATAGCCAGTAACCCGTAGCCGGTAGCTTGTCGCCAAAACACTATGTACATGTTCACACTACAACCTACCCCCTATCACCTATAACCTACCCCGTATGTCTCTGTTGGATTACTTGCCGTTCAGAAAAGGAGGCGCCGACGACAAGCCGGCGGTGCTGCCTGTCTTGCCCGAGGAGATATACCGCACGGGAGTGCTCGATCTGCAAGACGTCATCGCGCCGCACGCGCTGAAGATAAACCCCCGCGAGCTCGACCTCGGCGAGAAGATAGCGCGCACCTTCTTCGTCATCTCTTACCCGCGCTTCCTTACGACGGGCTGGTTCGCGCCCATCATCAATATGGACAAGGTCATCGACATCTCCATTTTCGTGCACCCGATGGACACGAACGAGATGCTGCGCAAATTCCAGAAGAAAGTGGCCGAGGTGCAAAGCCAGATCGCGACCCGCGAGGAGAAGGGGATGGTGCGCGACCCGATGCTCGACACCGCCTATGCAGACCTCGAGAAGCTGCGCGACTCGCTGCAGCAGGCACAGGAGCGCATCTTCGAGGTGGGGCTCTATTTCACCATCTACGGCACGACGCGCGAGGAGGTCGACAAGACGGAGAGCGAGGTGCGGAGCATTCTCGAATCGCGCCTCGTTTATATACGGCCGGCGCTCTTCCAACAGGAGCAGGGATTCCGCTCGGTGCTGCCGCTCTCGACGGATGAGCTCGACGTGCACACAAAGCTCAACTCCGCGCCGCTCTCGTCCATCTTCCCGTTCATCTCATTCGACCTCACATCGGATCGGGGCATTCTCTACGGCATCAACCGGCACAACTCGTCCCTCATTCTGTTCGATAGGTTCTCTCTCGAGAACTACAATTCGGTCACCTTCGCGAAGTCAGGCGCCGGAAAAAGCTACACGACAAAATTGGAAATACTGCGCTCCTTGATGTTCGACACCGAGGTCATCGTCATCGACCCCGAGCGAGAGTACGAATATCTCGCCGAAACGGTGGGCGGGCGCTACTTCAACATATCGCTCTCCTCCGAACACCACATTAATCCGTTCGATCTGCCGATCCCGCGCGAAGACGAGAACCCTTCCGACATACTCAGAAGCAACATCATCACGCTTGTCGGGCTTTTTCGTATCATGCTCGGCGGCTTGACCCCCGAGGAGGACGCCATTATCGACAAGGCGATAACCGAGACGTACGCGCTTAAAGACATAACGGCCGATTCCAATTTCGCCGCTATCGAGCCGCCGCTCCTCTCCGACTTCGAGCTTGTACTCTCCGGCATGGAGGGCTCCGATTCGCTCGTCTCGCGCCTCTCGAAATACACAAAGGGAACGTGGTCGGGTTTTATGAACCGTCCGACGAACGTCGACATGAATAAAAAGCTCGTCGTCTTTTCCGTACGCGACATGGAGGACGACCTGAAGCCGGTCGCGATGTACATCATCACGCACCATATTTGGAACACCGTGCGCAAAGAGCTCCGCAAACGCCTTCTTGTCATCGACGAGGCGTGGTGGATGATGAAGTCGCAGGACACCGCATCGTTCCTCTTTGGCATCGCAAAGCGCGGCCGCAAATACTACCTCGGCCTCTCGACCATCACGCAGGACGTGAACGACTTCCTCCAGTCACCCTACGGCACGGCCATGATAACGAACTCGTCCATCCAGCTCCTCTTGCGCCAGTCGCCGACGTCGGTGGATCTCGTGCAGGAGACGTTCAAACTTACCGATGAGGAGAAGTACTTGCTGCTCGAGAGCGACGTGGGAGAGGGCATATTCTTCGCAGGACTGAAGCACGTGGCTATTAAGGTCATTGCTTCGTACACGGAAGACCAGATCATCACCTCGGACCCATCGCAAATCCTCGCCATCCGCAAAGCGAAAAAGGACCTTGCGGACGTCAACATGGAGGAGCGCGCGGAAGGAGGCGCGCTGCCACGGGCGCCCGCGCCGGAGGATACGGAAACGCCGCTTGCGCGCCTTGAGCGGCAAGCCGCGGGAGCCGCGCCTCCCCCCAAAGAGCCCGCCCCGCCGCCGAAGGCGGCAGTGCCCGAAGCGGCTCCGCCGATCGCGAGCGATGCTCGCATACTGGACGAAGAACCCCGTGCGGAGAGCACGCCAGCGGCGGCACATGAGCCGCCCCCTACGCCTATATGAGCCGCTGCACGCTACTTGGAGGACTCATCGGCCTATGTGCGTTCACGGCCGCCCTTCCGGCACACGCGCAATTTTTCTCATACCCCGGCTTCGGCGGCTCCGGGTTCGGAACGCCCGTTACGCTTACGCTCTCGCCGGCGCATCCGGAAGCCGGCGCGACGGTACGCCTCACGCTCGAGAGCAGTGCGATAGATCTCGACCGCGCCGCCATCGTGTGGCTCGCGGACGGTGTCGAGATCGCGCGCGGCGGCGGCTTGAAGCGTGCGTCCGTCACCGCCGGCGCGCTTGGCACAGAAACGGAGATAACCGTTGCGGTAGCCACGGCGGACGAGCGGGTCATAACAGCGCGCGCGAACATTCGCCCCGCGGAGGTAGACATACTCTGGAGCGGGGAGTCATATGCGCCCCCGCTATATCGCGGGCGCGTCCACGCGAGCCCCGGTACCAGTGTGCGCCTTTCGGCGATCGCGCGCCTCGTCCCGCCCGGAGGCAACCCGCTCGCGGATGAGAGTATCGTATTCTCGTGGCGCAAAAACGGCGTGCTTTTGCAGGAACTATCCGGCCGAGGCCGCGCACACATAGAATTGCCCGCGCCTCTTCTCTTTGGAGCCGATGTGGTATCCGTCGAGGCCTCCTCGCTCGATGGCCGGCTCATCGCAACGCGCAGCGTTCGTATTCCCTCGGTAGAAACGACCCTTCTTCTCTATGAGGAGCATCCGCTCTTCGGCCTTCTGTTCCACCGCGCCTTCGGCGCGGAAGGGCAAACCCCTTCCATCGAGGCGACCATCGCCGCCGTGCCCCTCTTTGCTCCCGTGCGTACGCCATTTGACGCGCAGCTGGACTATGCATGGCGCGTCAACAACACGCCGATACCGGCGGATCCGGCGGATCCTTTCCGGCTCATCATAAACGCCGAGGACTCCTCGGGGCTGGCGCTCATCGAACTCGTCCTGACGCATACATCGAATATTTTCCTGCGCTCGGACGCCGCGTGGTCTATCCGGTTTGGCACGCTCGAAGACGGCTTCGACGCCTTCCGCGCGGGTGCGTTCCAATAATCATGCCATGAAGAACTCAACGTACACGTCGCTTCGCTACATCGGCATCGCCCTCCTGGCGTTGATGCTTGCGGGACTTGCCGGTTGGTACCTCTTTTTGCGCGAGCGCACCGCGGATGTTGAAGCCGGTGCCGCGGCACGCGGGTTTGGCTCGGGTATTCCCGCCTTCACCGGCGCGCTGGGGAGTACGCTCACCAACCTTCTTTCCGGATTTGCGATAGAACCTGCGGACAGTACGCGAGAGGGGGCGCAGGCCCCGCGGCTGTGGCGCGTCAACCCTACGCCTGTCGCGGGCATGGGATTCTCCGCAACGAGCTCGACCGTATACTTTATGGAGCGCTCGACCGGGTACATATTCGAAGCGAACCCCGAGACGAGCCGGATAGAGCGCCTCACCAACACGCTTATTCCGAAGGTTTATACGGCCCGCTTCTCGCCCCAAGGCGCCGTCGCGGCGCACGCGGAGAACGACCGCAAAGCGGTGATGGCTTTCAGTGGAACATTCGAACGCGCGACGACGACCGGGGAGTTCGCACCGTTGCGCACTACGCCGCTCGGAGCGAACGTGCATGCCGCGATTCCCACCGAAGACGAGCTTCTCATAACGCTCGTGGCCGATGAGAGTGGCAGCGTACTCTCGCGCGCCGCGCTGGAGG
>PFBM01000012.1:31370-33836 GCA_002773285.1 Candidatus Kaiserbacteria bacterium CG10_big_fil_rev_8_21_14_0_10_59_10 | reverse complement strand
GCCTCTTCTCATCGTTCATGCGCCGCTGGAGCGTCCACGCGCTTCCCGACAGCCGCATCTTTCTCGCGGAGCCGGCGGCAAGCGGCGTTCCCGGGAACGCCTACGAGCTGAGAGATGGAGCGCTCCGCCCCGTTGCGCGAGGGGTTGCCGGCCTCACCATACTGCCGCACCCGACACAGGACGCCCTTCTCATCGGCTCCGACAGCGGCACGGCGCTTACGCTCTCGGTACGCCTGTCGCCGGAGGCAACACTGCTCTCACTTCCCGTTCGCACGCTGCCGGAGAAATGCGTGTGGGCGAGAGAGTCGCTCGTCGCCTACTGCGCCGTGCCGCGCGTCGTGCCGGCCCCGAATTTTATTGACGCATGGTATCGGGGAGCGGCGCATACGTCGGATGCATGGTGGCGGATAGACGCTTCCGCAGGAACCGCCGAGCTCCTCTACTCGCCAGAGGCGGAACTTGGGTTCGGAGTGGACGTCGAACACCCGGTCATTGACACCACCGGCTCCTACATCGCGTTCGTGAACTCTCGCGACAAATCCGCATGGCTCTTCCGTGTGGCAGAATGATGCATATGAAACGACGCAAACGGCAACAAGGGCACTGGGCGCTTTACGCCCCGGTAGTTAATTTGGCCGAGTTTTCGCCGCTCGCGGATTACAGTGGCGCCAACGTCGGCGGCACGTCGCTGAGCGGTGTTTTTAGTGCGCAGAGCTTGCCGGAGCTTTTGAACGCTCTTTTTAAATTCTCCATTTCCATCGGCGCCATCCTTGCCGTCATCATGCTCGCCTATGGCGGCTACCTCTACATGGCGGACGACCTCTGGACCAGCAAGGGGAAGGCGCGAGAGGTCATCTGGAACGCTGTCATAGGCCTTCTTCTACTGCTTGCCGTGTGGCTCATCCTGAATCAAATTAACCCGGATCTCCTTAATCTCAATATATTGAGAAACGCTCCCTAAGAGTGCGCCGCCCCTCCTTTCAGCTGCGCGGTGCGGCTTCTACTCCGCCGCGTACTTTATGACCACTCGGCGGTTCCTGCCTTCCCCCTGCGATTCTGTTTTAACGTTCGGTGCGTCTTGGAGTGTCGTATGGATAATAAGCCGCTCATACCCGCTCATGGGCGTGAGCTCGACGTCGTACTGAAAAGAGCGCGCGCGCTCGGCCATCATGAGCGCCTTCGTCTGCAAATCTTTGATGAGCTTCGCGCGGTACCCATTCACGTCAACAAGAAAATGCAGGCGGTCGTCGCGCTCATCGCCGCCCTCCTCCGCGGCGGCGGAGCCCAAAAGACGCTTCTCCGCTATCTTTTTCACGATATGATCGAGTGCGTGGATGGTGTCGCCGTGCGGCCCGATGAGGGTGCGCGCATCGTCCGCCTCTACAGCGAAAATGAGCTGCCCCGCGACCGTCTCCCGCGTGACGGCGCTGTAGGGGACGCCGAGTGCGTCCAGCGACTCCTTTAAAACGCGCTCAATTGTTTCTGCATGGGAGGATTCCATGCAGGGCACTATACCGCGAGATGCATGAAATTCCAATTTTGCGCCGAAAGAAGGCGCTCTTGCTTATGATTTCGGCTGCGCCGCCGCGGAAAAACGCCGCCCCATGAGAAGCTCCTGCGCAATCATGAAGATGTTGCTCGTCGCCCAGTAGAGAGGGACTGCCGCGGAGAGCGTGTATGAAATGACCGCGATTACGACGGGGAGCACGTAGCGCATTTGGATGTCGAAGCTGCGCGCCATGTCATCGCCAAAGGAGCGTTTCGCCCCATCCTTTGGGGGCGGTTTGCGCGGTCCCATTGAAAGCCGCGCGTACACCAGTTGCGAGGCCCCCGCAAGCGCGGCGAGAAGCGCGCTCCTGCCGCTCATATCGATAACGCCAAGAAAATGCATGTCTACCGCTTCCGGAATACGGACGAATGCATACAGGAGCTCCGGATCCACAACGGGAAGCCCGCCGCGCCAGAATACCCAATACAAGCCGAACAGGATGGGCAGTTGCAGCAGAATGAGGAAGAAGCTCGAGAACGGACGAATATTTTTCTCGCGGTACAGCGCAAAGATGGCCCGCGCCTGCTCCTCCTGCTTGTCCTTGTACTTCTCCTTGATGGCTTCAATTTCAGGCGCGACCTCGCGCATCGCGATCTGCGTGCGCACCGCTTGACGCGATATGGGGAAGAGCGCGAATTTGATGAAAAGCGTCAGTACGATGATGGCAAATCCGACGTCATGCCCCGGCAAGACATCAACCAAAAAAACAAGGCCGTTATAGAGCGGCTCGTACACAACGGTATTAAAGACTGACTTGATCATTGAATAGCCATTATACCGCGCGGCGGAGCGAGGCCTAGCGCACCGCCTTCAGCACAAGCGCGCGAACGTCCTGTGCAAGCTCGGCAAAGGGAGCGCGCAGGGCGGGGCGAAGAGGCCGGAACACGAATGCGCCTTCTGGCACGTCCGCGAGCGCC
>PFBM01000012.1:1955-31363 GCA_002773285.1 Candidatus Kaiserbacteria bacterium CG10_big_fil_rev_8_21_14_0_10_59_10 | reverse complement strand
TAGCGCAGCGGCCCTCCCGCGTACAGCGAGAGGGAAGTGAAGCGACCCGCGGCGCGGCGCGGGCGGCGGGCCGCCAATTGCTTGAAATCCGCACGCGAAATGCGCCCGATCGTACCCATTTATACCGAGAGGCGCGCGCGCCCCTTTCGGCGCCGCGCTGTCAAAACGCGGCGGCCGCCGACGGTCGCTTTTCGCGCCCGATACCCGTGCGTCCGCGCACGCTTTTTCTTTTTCGGCTGGTATGTCCTCTTCACCATAGAAAAGTATGTACAGGGCAGTATGCAGTACGCAGCCAATAAACGCAACAAAAGGCCGCGCGGCAGCTGCCGCGCGGCGAGGGGAGTAGAAAAGAGTCAGCGCCTCTTCTTTCTTTTTTTCTTCTTTGGTTGGTAGCCGACCATCCAAAAGACGGACCCGACTACCGCCCGCCAAAAGAGGCGCAGTGTGCCCCGCAGAGCGGCGACTAGTCCGTTGCCGATCTGCGAGACGGTCCATGCTAGCGGTTGCAGGAACAGCGCGTTAACCGCCCAACCCGCGCCTGCCATCCCTCGGAACATCATCCCGAGACCGGCGGCAGTCACGAGGACGAAAAGGTACACTCCCGCGACGAGAATAAGTGATTCCTCCATCTTCTTCTCCTCATTTTTTGTGTTCCGTGTTTCGTATCTCTATATTTCATTATAACATAAAATATGTAAATGTAAACTGTCTAAAGACGCTCTCGCCCGAACCCCGCACCACTGGAGCCGCTGGATTGCATCACCAGCGGAAAGAGAGAACATGTCGCGCTGGTAACGTCGCGCAGCACGGAGACATGCGCAGAGGCATACAGCAGTCACGCAGGAGGGGTTCGGGGAGGCTCGTACCCCTGCGCCGCGGTCATCCACACCTTATCCACACCTTCTGAACAATGCGCGACGTTTTCACCCTCCTTCTCTTACAGCTGAGCATGCGTATAATACCCGTACTATGGTGTGCGCTACTGACTTACTCCTTCTACACACCATCCCCTCGTTACCTTCTACCCACACCCTACTGCCTTCTAGCGTATGAGCACTCGCGAGCTCTGGCAGAATGCACTCGTCCAAATAGAGTTAGGCACCTCCGAGGCAAGCTTTCGGACGTGGTTTCGCGGTACCGATATAGTCAGTCGGGACGGCGGCACTGTTGTCATAGGGGCGCCCTCGAAAATAGTGAAAGAGTGGCTCATGGACAAGCACCACAAACTCATCCTGGGCGTCCTGCGAGGACTCGACAGTACCATACGGAACGTCGAGTACACCATCAGCCGCACCGCCGCCACGACCGAGCGTCGGCCTGAAAAAACGCCTCATGCACAGCAAAATACGGCGCTTGATCTGCAGGCGCTCTACATCGATAAGCGCGATAATTTAAATCCGCGCTACACCTTCGAGACATTCGTTGTCGGGCCCTTCAACCAGCTCGCCCACGCCGCCGCCAAGGCCGTGCTGGAGCGCCCCGGCCTCGCATACAACCCGCTCTTTATTTATGGCGCGACGGGGCGCGGCAAGACGCACCTCATCCAAGCGGTCGGAAACTATTTCAAGAAGAGCCACGCGAATAAAAAAGTATTCTACGTTACGTCCGAGCGCTTCGCGGTCGATTACATCAACGCGGTGAGGGCCGGCCGCGCCAACAACTTCAAGGACCAGTACCGCCAGTACGACGTGCTCATCATGGACGACGTCCAGTTCATTGCGAACACGGAGAAGACGCAGGACGAGCTCTTCCACCTTTTCAACGCGCTCTTTGACAACAACAAACAGATCGTATTTTCCTCCGACAAGCATCCGAATACGCTTCCCGGCCTTGAGGAACGCCTGAAGGGGCGCTTCGGTGCGGGGATGATAGCCGAGATACCCGAGCCGGATGTCGAATCCCGGGCGGCAATTCTCCGCGCAAAGATAGAGCAGCTCGGTTTCAGTATTCCGGATGACATAGTGGGATATATCGCTGAGAACGTGCGCGGCAACATTCGTGAACTCGAAGGCATACTCAATATGATCGTCTGCAAATCGCAGCTAAAAGGCAAAGTGACATCGCAGGCGGACGTGAAGGCGCTCATCAAGCACAACATTCGCCCGAACAAAGGGCTCTCCATCGAGGAAGTCGTGCGCCGGATCGCGAACTACTACGATGTTGCGGAAAAAAGTATTTACGAAAAGACGAGGAAAAAAGAAGTTGTAAAACCGCGGCAGATAATCATGTATATCCTGCGCGAAGAGTTCAATGCCTCCTACCCGTCGATAGGGGAGAAGCTTGGCGGGCGCGACCACACGACCGTCATACACTCATGTGAGAAGATAAAGGACGAGATGCGCAGGAACACCGTTTTGGAGCAGGAACTCGATCATATCCGCTCACTCGTACATGCATAAGTATGTGGAATAGTATGGGGACACGCACCGAACAAGAGTGGGACACTGAGGGGATAGTGGAGCTGTTATTGCACGATACCCCTCTCCATTCTGAATCAGGACACTCGTATCCCCAGCGCAGTACCCAGCTGTTGGGGCGAAATAACACAGACTGTACATGATATTTTCCTGTTATCACCATACCCACAGCGCTAATAGTAGTAATAGATTCTTAATAAAGATGTAATGAAATACATATGAACTTCTCAACAATAAAAGAAAAACTTCTAAGCGCGGTGATGATCGCCGAGCGTCTTGTGGGGAAAAAAGAAACACTTCCGGTACTCTCGTGTGTGCTCCTTGAAGCAGGTGATACACTTTCTGTGCGTGCAACCAATCTTGAGGCGGGGGTGGAAGCAGTAGTGCCGGGTGAGGCGAAGGAGGCGGGTATTGTTGCCGTACCGGCAACGATTTTATCCCAAACTCTTCGCGCGATCGCCGGTGACAAGACCTCACTACGATTGGAAGGAGATAATTTACTTGTAGAATCAAAAGGAACACGAACGATCATTAAAGCTGTTCCGCATGAGGAGTTCCCTGTTATTACTGCGCCGAGCATAAAGAAGGGCGTGGATGTTGCGCGAGAGCGGCTGCTCGCGGCGCTTCAGTCGACCACATATGCCGCCTCCAGCTCCATGATACGCCCCGAGCTCGGTAGTATTTTTCTCTCCGTAGAGAATGGAAAGGTGACGTGTGTCGCGACTGATTCATTTCGCCTTGCCGAGAAGGTTGTGGCGGACGCCTCCGGCGGCGGTGAGAGCGATGTATTGATACCTCTAAAGCATGCGCTTGAGCTCTCTCATATACTGGAGCGTCTGCCTGATGAGCGCGTCACGCTCTTTGTGGAAGATTCGCAAGTGAACATGCGCGCCGAGGGGCTCTCGTACGTGTCGCGCGTTATTGACGGCACATTCCCGAATTACAAAGAGATAGTACCGAAGAATCATACGACCGAGGCGACACTTTTGAAGGGCGATTTCGCGGAAGTGCTGCGGAAGGCGCGCATATTCGCCGGGGCGGAGCAGCGCATCGGATTCCATGTATATCCAAAAAAGAAAGTATTCGACATCACCGCGCAATCACCCGCGGTCGGCGAGATGTCCGATTCCCTCGAAGCCGCACTCTCCGGCGAGGACCTCGACATCTATTTCCACATCGGCTACGTTGCCGACTGCCTGCCGGCGATCCAATCCGATTCCGTCACACTCAGTTTTTCAGGCCCGGGCAAGCCCCTCGTTGTCCGGGGTGTTTCGGATACATCGTTCATGTATCTGGCGATGCCTCTCAACAGGTAGTAACCGCGCGCCCTACTCTTCTTCAGTCACCATGATGGTTACGCTGCGCTCTACTGGGCCGCTTGGCGTGTCGAATACGGCGCTCAGCTGAAGCGGCCCACCGCCCTCCGGAGCGAAAGAGAAAGAAAAGGGTGGTTGATTCGCCACACCGACGAGCCCCCCGTTGAGGAAGAATGAGACGCGCGAGACCTGCGCCTCCGGCGCCACGAACACCGAAACCTGGAGCGGTTCACCGATCCGCGAAACGCTTCCCGGGGCTGGAGAGGTGATGCTAAAGTTCCCATCGTCTCCGCCGCTCGGCGCCAGCTGGCCCGCCCACAACTGCACTGGCAGCTCCCAGTAAGCATATTGGGAGTCCATCGCGGGGTTTGTCAGCCGCGGCCCTGTTGGGTTCGCCTTGTTCACCCAGTGGAGTATCGAGTGAACGCCCTCCGCGGGATTCGAGTTCCATTCTCCGCGCAGCACAGGGGGAAGCGAATCATAGTTGGCGATGGGCGCCGGCTGAGGGAAGGGCTCGGGGGGGTACTTCTCCAACGCCAATTTCATAAACGCGCTCCACAGCGGCGTCACTATCAAACCCGAGATCTGGTTCATCGACTCGGGCTGGTTGTTCCCGGCCCATGCTCCCGCGGCTATGGAGCTCGAGTATCCGATAACCCACGCGTCCATATTGTCGTTCGTGGTACCGGTTTTTGCCGCGACGTCGTAGCCGGGGAAGTACAGCGGCGAGCTCGGCCCGTAGAGCGGCGTGCGCGCTTCGTTATCGGAGAGCACGTCGGAAATGAGGCGTGCGATCTGCGGCTCGAGCGCGCGCTCCGCGCGGGGTTCATGCGACTCAAGGAGGTTGCGCGCCGCGTCGCGCACCTCAAGGATGCCGGCGGGAGGGGTTCGTACGCCATCGTTCGCGAACGTCGCGTATGCGCTTACCATGTCGAGGAGCATCACTTCGCCGCCGCCGAGGACGAGCGAGAGGCCGTAGCGGCCCGGACCTTCCAGTGTCGTGATGCCGAGGCGCTCTGCCATTTTGATCGCTTCCGGCACGCCTACGAGGTAGAGGGCCTTTACCGCCGGCACGTTGACCGATTGCGCGAGCGCGTTGCGTATCGTCATCGGGCCCCGATACTCATTGTCGTAGTTTACCGGCGAGTAGCAGGGCGTTGTTGAGTTGAGGTAGTCGGAGGGGGAGCAGCGCGTCGAGAATTGCGTGCGCAGATCGAAGAGTATGGTATCCGGCGTATACCCCTTCTCGAACGCGGCGGCGTAAATGAATGGCTTGAACGCGGAGCCCGGCTGTCGCTTGGCGATCGTTACGTTTACCTTCCCGTCGATACCCTCGTCGAAGTAGCCCCGCGAGCCGACCATCACGAGTATTTGGCCGTTTTTTGGGTCGACCGCGACAAGTCCGGCATTCTCCGCGTTGAAGCGCCGCTCGTTCTCATGCGCGTACCGCTCGACTATCTCCTCCGCCGCTTGCTGCAGCTCCCAATCAAGAGTCGTAATGACGCGCAGCCCTCCCTGCGCGACCGCCTCGGGGCCGTAGGTTTCCTCCAGGTACTCCCGTATGAAGAAGACAAAGTGCGGCGCCTTAATGCCGGCCTCCTTCGTGTCTTGGAATTCCACCTCTTTCGCCAACGCTTCCTCGTACTCTTCGTCCGTTATGAACCCGATCTCGCGCATGCGGAGAAGTACGAGGTTTTTGCGCGCCTCGAGCTCGTCGCGCCTGTTGCCGTAGGGCGAGTAGCGCGTGGGCGCCTGGGGGAGCGCGGCGAGGTAGGCCGCCTCGGCGAGCGTCACGTCGCTGGCGGGCTTGCCGTAAAAGTAGCGCGAGGCCTCCTCGACGCCATAGATGGTGCCGCCGTAGGATGTCTCGTTCAGGTAGATGCGCAGTATCTCGTCCTTAGGAACCGAACGCTCGAGCTTCATGGCAAGGACGATCTCTTTCGCTTTCCGCACGAGGGTTTTGTCGTGCGTGAGCAGCGTGTTCTTGACGACCTGCTGCGTAATGGTCGAGCCGCCCTGCGAATAGCTGCCTGTCGATATATTGACGAGAAGCGCCCGCGCGAACGAGAGCGGGCGGAAACCCTTGTGCTGATAGAACGAATCATCCTCTATCGCGATGGTGGCATTTCGGATGTGGATGGCGATGTCTTCGAGAGGCACCGCAGTGCGGCGCATTGTCCCGTGTACATCAAAAAGGAGAACGGTGCCGGTGCGATCGTATATTTTCGTTGACTCGGCAACGCGCCTGTTCTCAAAATTATCGACGGTCGGTATGGAAACGACCGCAGCCCACGCGGCGAGCGCGCCGCCGGAGAGAACCGCTACGGCGAGCACTGCGACGATTGCGCCGCGCACAATGGGCGCGAGTGATGCGCGCTTGAGGCGCGAGTGTGAAAGTCGTTTCAATCGTTGCATCGTACGCAGGTATAACCCCGAAACTGGGGATAACGTGTGGATTATACTCCGCCGCGCGGCATCGGCCAATTCCCAAGCGTGCTTGTCGCGCCTATGCTTCATGGAGGTGAAGACGTGCGAGGCACTCTGGCGTGTCAGCGGGCGATCGCGAGGTGCGCGACGCCGACCGCTATCGCGTCGTACTCGTCGTCGTGGCGTATTTCTTTCTCTATCGCAAGCAGCGCGGCGAGCATAGAAGCGACGGCGCGCTTGTTCGCCCTGCCGTAACCGGACACGGCGGCCTTTACCGCGGCGGGTGTGTACTCAAAAGAGGGAATGCCGACGCGGGCCGCCGAGGCGAGTATCGCGCCGCGTACTTCCGCGACCTGCATGGCCGTTTTCTGATTGGAATTGAAATAGAGCCGCTCCATGGCGAGTGCCTCCGGCGAATGCTCGCGCATCAGGCGCTCGCACTCGCCGGAGATCGCGGCGAGGCGCTCAGGAAAGGGCGCGCGCGCCGGCGTCTCGATGCACGAAGAGTACACGAGTATTTCCCTCGGGCGGGCGCTCTCGAGCACGGCGACGCCGCAGCGCCCATAGCCCGGGTCTATGCCGATGACGCGCATATGCATAAGTGTAGCGTAAAAAGAAGTTGCCGGTTGCGCTTGGTGAGCGGCAACCGGCAATACAGGTGAGACCTCAAATATTGGCCTCTTCAACGTTCGTCCGGACGATGACTGCCACGTAGCGAACCTCGGGCCGCAGCCAGTCGATTCGTTCGCTGCGGTCCGACGTGCCCCACAGCATCTGCTCCGTGTCGCTGCGCCGCTCTTCTCCCACGACGAGGACGCGCATAAGCGTCACTCTTCGATGCGGCAGCTTCAAGCGAGCCCTCTCGTAGGGAGTCCCCGAGATCGTGCGGCGGGCGGAGTCGATGAACTCAACATAAAACTCGCCCACAGAGCAGGCGGCCTTGTTTTCCTCGGCATTTATCATAGCGGCCATAAGCGCCGGGTTGTGGGCGGACGCCACGCGCAGCGCGAAGTGGGGAGCCGTACAGACGTGCCACAAGGGAAGAAGAATCTCCGAGCGCTGCGCCGTGCGGCGTGGGTTAGGAGACGGCACATCCGGCACCTGTGCCGTAAACAACGGGTTCCGAAGCGGAAGCGCCGTACGCTCCGCGGCGGCGGCTTCACAGCTCAGTGTCGCTATTGCGAGGGTGAGCCAGATGACGGCCATTCTCATTTCACCACCTCCATCCGCCCGGCGCAGGCGGGAGAGACCGCGGCCGCTGTCCCCACTCAGCGTTTCGGTCCGGGTCGCGGTACGGGCCGTTGAGGTCGAAGGGTTGTGCAGGTGCATGCGCCGCGGCGGTCGGCGAGAGCTCGTACAAGTCCCGGCACGCGTCCGAACAGAACTCTCGTTTTCCGCTCGAGGTGCCGCACATGGCGCAGAAATTATCCGGCCTTCTCGTGGCTATAGCCATGGCTATTCTCCTATCAAACAGCAAAACCGGCCTCGGCGCCGGCGTTGCACAGGCGCCTCCGGGGCCACCTTCGACCACCATACTCCGCTCATGCATTCTGCACAAATACCCTTTCCCCACGGGCTTCGCGGCCGTGTACAATCGGCGCATGCTCCGCAGGCGCAGTACGAGACACTACCGTGTATATAAAGAGGCCGCACGGGCGCTCGTTCATGAGCGGCTCGTGCATTTCAACAGCATCTATCGGTTCACGTATCGCCGCGTGTTCATTAAGAACGGCCGGTCGCGCTGGGGCAGCTGCTCGGAAAAGGGGAACTTGAACTTCAATTACAAAGTCCTTTTCCTTCCCGAAAAACTCTCCGACTACATAATCGTGCATGAACTGTGCCACCTTGGGGAGTTCAACCATTCGCCGCGTTTTTGGGCACTCGTGGAAAGAACGCTTCCGCACCACGCTGCGTTGCGCAAGGAGCTCCGCGCCTTCGAGCGCGAGAGAGTCCCACTACGGACGCGCGTGCGCGCATCGCTTGCCCCGTCCCGCATCCGCTGTTGATAACACTTTTGACTAGGCGCGAGCCGCGCGCCACTCTATATGCATGGCAACGAACGGCCCCAAAGGCGGCGGCCGCCGCGGCGCAGTCGCAAAGCGCGACCAGGTATACAACCCCCGCAACCGGCGCTGGACGAAGCGCGGTTCAGATAAAAAGTTCATGGACCAGATGTCCGAGAAACACCGCACGTTCCGCGGCGTAAGGAAAAAGTGAGCGCCATGAGCAGACTGATAGCCGTCCTCGGGGTCGGCGTTGTGTTGCTCGCGTGGTCGGTCCTCGGGTTCAACGGCTCCAATCGACAGGACACTTCACAGGCGGCGGGCGCACATCCTGCGGCGGCGGCGCTGCCGGAGGTAGCCAGCGGCGATGCGTCCGCCGCGGAAGGGGTAGATGCGCGACCGGCGCAGGGACGTCCCGGAGAGTGGTATAGGGTGGAGCGCGTCATTGATGGGGATACCTTCGTGGTGCGCATTGGAGACACTTTCGAAACCGTTCGTCTTGTGGGCGTGGATACGCCCGAAACCGTTGACCCGAGAAAAAAGGTGCAGTGCTTTGGCGCAGAGGCCTCGGCGGCGGCGGCGGGGATGCTCGCCGGCAAAGAGGTGCGGCTTGAGCGGGACAAATCACAAGGGGAGCGAGACAGGTACGGCCGACTGCTCGCGTACGCGTATCTGGAGGACGGCACCTTCGTGAATTTGCGGCTTATAGAGGAGGGGTTTGCGCACGAGTACACGCATGCCGTGCCGTACATGCACCAAGCGCTGTTTAAGGACGCCGAGGCGCGGGCGCGCGAAGAGGGAAGAGGCCTGTGGGCCGAAGAAGCGTGCCGGTGACGGTGAGCGCAGGGAGTTTATGCCGCGTTCGTGTACACCTCCTGCACATCGTCATGCTCGTCGATCGCGCCGAGTATCTCCATCAGCTTCGCGTCGTCCTCCTCGGAGAGGGGGACGGTAGTTTTCGGCTCGTACTTCGCGCCCTCCGCCGACACGCCATCGGTCTTTTCGAACGCCCAGAGGGCGGAGCCGGGCGCGGCAAGCTCGAGCCCTAGTTTTGAAAGGAGGTGCTTGATTTCCGCAGCGGTGCGGTTTCGATTGTCTGTAAGCGCGTCGATGATGATCGCGGCTCCGCCCGGACCGTACGTCTCGTAGGTCACCGACTCGAGCGCGGCCGCGTCGGCCGAGGCGCCTTTCGCGACGGCGCGCTCGATGTTGTCCTTCGGCATGTTGGCCGCGCGCGCCGCGTCCATGGCGGCGCGCAGGCTCGGCGCGTTCACGTCGCCGCCGGCGAGCTTCGATTCGACGGCGATGCGCCGGGCCAGTTTTCCGAACACCACGCCGCGCGCGGCGTCATTCGCGCCCTTTTGCCGCTTTATTTTCGACCACTTTGAATGTCCGGACATAGAGGTATGTATAAGCCAAAAACTGCCGCCGCGCAAAACGCAATCACCGATTTGGTATAGTGGGCGCATGCGCGTTACGAAGATCGGGCACTGTTGCCTCCTCGTCGAGCACGGCGGCGCGACATTTCTCACCGACCCCGGCGGGTACTCGAAGGGACAAGAGCGAGCCTCCGGTGTGGACGCGGTCCTCATCACGCACGAGCATGCGGACCACCTGCACGTCGGTTCGCTGAAAGAGGTGCTCGCGCACAACCCTGCCGCTACCGTATTCACCAATGCCGCTGTCGGCGCCCTGCTCGCGAAGGAGGGTGTTCAGTTCGAGCTCCTCGAAGGAGAGAGCGCGGCCGAAGTAAAGGGTGTCCGCATTGAGGCGTTCGATGCCAAGCACGAGGAGATATTCGAGGAGGTGGGGCAGGTGCAGAACACCGGGTACTTCATCGGCGACAAGCTGTTCTACCCCGGAGATTCGTATGGAACGCCGAAGCGCCCGGTCGACGTTCTCGCGCTTCCCGTCGCCGGTCCCTGGTGCCGCATCGGCGATGCTATCCGCTACGCGCTTGCGCTGCGGCCGCGCGCCGCTTTTCCCGTCCACGACGGCATGCTGCAGGAAGAGCGATACGGTGCGCACCACTCGATACCGCAGCAAGTGCTCGCGGCGCGCGGCGTAGAGTTCGTGCCCATGCGCGAGGGAGACGTGAAGGAATTTTAGATGTGCGTTCCGCGGCGGCCTAGAGTCCGAGCGATTGTTTCTTCGGCGCTGCGAACCCAAGGTGCACATGCCCTTTTTCCGTTACGACGCGGCCGCGCGGCGTGCGTTCGAGAAAACCAAGCTGCATCAGGTACGGTTCGTGCACTTCCTCGATGGTCGCCTCTTCTTCTGAGAGCGCCGCGGAAATCGTTTTCAGTCCCGCCGGGCCGCCGCCGTACTTCTCTATAAGCACACTGATGATGTCGCGGTCTATTTGATTCAGCCCCATCTCGTCTATCTCGAGAAGCGAGAGCGCCTTCCGCACGGTCTTGATGTCGAGTGCCTCCCCGTTCACTTCGGAGAAATCGCGGCACCGTTTCAAGAGATAGTTGGCGGTGCGCGGCGTCGCACGGCTGCGCCGCGCTATCTCGGCGATGGACTCACCATCCACCTCGATGCCGAGTATGCCCGCCGAGCGGCGCAGAATCTCTTCTATCTCCGGCTCAGAGTAGTACGAAAGGCGAAATACGCCGCCGGAAAAACGGCTGCGCAGCGGCGCGGAGAGGAGCGAGATGCGCGTCGTTGCGGCGATGAGCGTAAACGGCGGCAGCTCCAGCTGCACGGTGCGCGCGGACGGGCCCTTGCCGATGACGATGTCGAGAACGCCCGCCTCCATGGCGGGGTAGAGAACCTCCTCGATCGCGCGGTTCAGGCGGTGCACTTCGTCTATAAAAAGAACGTCGCCGGGCGAGAGATTCGTGAGAATGGACGCAAGGTCGCCGACGCGCTCTATCGCGGGCCCGGACGTACTGCGCAGCGAGGCGCTCATCTCCTTGGAGATGAGGTGTGCGAGCGTCGTTTTGCCGAGGCCGGGCGGGCCGTAGAGGAGCACATGCTCCGGCTGCTGCTCGCGCCCGCGTGCCGCGGAGAGAAGAATGCGAAGATTCTCCTTGATGACGGGCTGGCCGATATAGTGTTCCCAGTGCGCCGGCCGCAGCGCTTGGTCGAGCGTTTTCGTGCTGCGCGCGCCGGTATCAGGGCTCTGTGTCGCCATATATTGACAAACGCACCAAGTATGCTACAATAAAAAGAGGTGCGATTCTCTATGCGCCCGTACCCGTCGGCGCGCGTTTGCGCGGCGGCGAGGCGGTACTGGAGGCGCGGGTTTTCCAGCGATACCTGAACGTTGCCGAGGACGGTGGCGGTGTGCCACCTTGGTGGCATTTCTACCCCTATCCTTAGGTTTGGTTCGACTTTCTATCCTTGAAAGATCGCTGGAAAACCCGCGCTTTCGAGTTTTAGAACTCGAGAGACGACTACTCAAACCATACCATCGCGCGGTATTTGCACAACGCCCGCGCGTGGGATACTCATACGCCCGCGGTGTATACTGCATCCATGCCAGAGAAGCCCCCTTCTCCACGCGACATCCGCCGGGAGGCATGGCGGGAAGGTGCGGACGCCTGGGAGGACTCGACGCGCGAGGAGCTGGAAGAGCAGCACGCGCTGATCCTTTCTGCACTTCGGAAAAACGCGCTCCCCATCGGGCCCGAGACGCTCGTTCTGGACGTCGGCAGCGGAAGGGGGCGTTTGGCGCAGATGCTCTCAAAAGACGGCCTGCAGGTAGTTGGGCTGGATGCGCGCCCCCGCGCACAGGGCACGCTCATGCAGGCCGCAGGACGAGCCGAGCGCATGCCGTTCCGCCCCGGCCAATTCGACGTCGTCATCACGGCGCTGTTGTACGACGAGGAGGTGTATGACCAGTCCATCGAAGAGATGGTCCGCGAGATCGCGCGCGTCTTAAAGCCCGGCGGTCTCTACGTGTGGTACGTTTGGTCTCCGGACATGTACGACCGCCTGGAGGCGCTGTTCAAAAAAGAAGAAGAGCTCGAACTCGTGCAAACGCCCTCCGCGCAAGAGCGGCTCGTTGTTTTCAAGAAGCGCACGCACGCCTAACCCGAGAGCGAGTCGTCGTGCACATCGACGACGCGCGCAAGCTCGTCGAGCGAGGTAACTCCTTGCAGCACTTTCACCGCGCCGTCTTGCGCCATGCGGCGTATGTTTTGCCGCTTCGCCGCCTTCCATATGTCGCGCTCGCTCGACGTGTGGCGCACGACCTCTTCCATCTCCTTGTCCATCAGTATGACCTCGACGACGGCAATGCGGCCTTTGAAGCCGAGGCCGCCGCACTCGGCGCAGCCCTTCGGCACCCACATCGTATCGCGGTTTTCCGGCAGCTCGTCGGCATGCGGAATGTTCGCGAGCAGCGAATCCATAATCGTCCGCGCCTCGCCCTCTATGTGGCGCGATTCCCGGCAGTGTTCACACAGGCGCCGGACGAGCCGCTGCGCCATGGAGACGGTAACGGCGGCGCCGAGGATGTCGGGCGACACGCCCATGTCTATGAGCCGCGGGAAGGTGCCGGCGGCGTCGTTCGTGTGGAGCGTCGAGAATACGAGGTGGCCGGTGAGCGAGGCGTGTATCGCCGTCGAGGCGACCTCCGCATCGCGTATCTCGCCGACCATGATGACGTCCGGGTCTTGGCGCAGCGTGGAGCGCAGGCCTGAGGCGAAGGAGTACGTCTTTGATACTTGCGTCTGCACCACGCCGGGGAGGTGGTATTCGATGGGGTCCTCGATAGTGACTATCTTTATTTCCGGCTTATGCACGCGGCGAAGGAACGCGTAGAGCGTCGTCGTCTTACCGCTGCCGGTCGGCCCCGTGTTGAGTATCATGCCGTTCGGTTTCCGTATCTCCGCCTCGAAAATATCCATGAGGTATTTATCGAAGCCCAGCTTTTCCATAGGAAGCGCGATGGTGGACGGGTCCAAAATACGCATCACGATGGTTTCCGCGTACGAGCCGGGCAGCACGGACGTACGCATCTCTATCTCTTTTTCGTCCACAACGATGGAGAAGCGGCCGTCCTGCGCGGCGTTCTTTATATTGAGCTTGAGGCCGGAGAGGAGCTTGATGCGCGAGGCGATGAGCGCGTACGAGGTTTCGTCGAACATCATGACCTCGATGAGAACACCGTCGAGCCGGTAGCGCATCCGGACGCCCTCGTCCTCCGGCTCAAGATGGACGTCGGAGGCGCCCAAACTGAGCGCGCCCGCCATAATGACTTCAAGTATGCGCGAGATGCGGTGCGTGTCGTGCCCCTTGAGATGCTCGGTCACTTCGCGCCGCACATCGTCGAGGGTCTTCAGCGTTGCGAGCATCTCCCGGATGGTTTCGTTGGAGAGGGTAAGGACGCCCGCCTCGGTCTCTGTCGCGTACGAGAGGTCGTGGTAGCGGTCCCACGCATGCTCGAGCGATGCACGCGAGACGATGAAGCGCCGCACTTCGTAGCCGAGCCGCTCGAGCTGCTGGATCGCGCGCAGCGAGTCGTCGCGCTCGGGCGCGCGCATCGCGACGAATAGCCGCTTGTTTATCTTCCTGAAGGCGGCCACCTCAGCCGCGCGCGCTTCTTGTTCGGGGATGAGGCGGAGCGCGTCCGTGTCTATCGATTTCGACGTCAGGTCTACGTACTCGACGCCGTATTTTTGCGAGAGCATTTCGGCGAGCTGCTCCTCTTCTCGGCGGCGGAGCTCGTCGAGGCGTTCGGTGCGCTTCTTTTCGTCCGCGAACTGGGGCATGCTGCTATTGTATCCTGCTTACTCCTTTTTCAACACCGTCGGGAGCTCGTGCCCCCATCGCGAAGCGGCGCCCGCGACAGCCGCGAACCCCCCGATTCAACACTCCAATTCAGTGAAGCCATATACTCCTCCCATGTCCGGCCGGACACGAGAGCGCTATATGCGTTCGCATTGTTTTCACCGAATGGCGGATGCACCTGCAGCGTTTTGGGGCACGGAGCACATGCATAGTGCGTAGACGAGCGTGCCTCTTCGGTGCAGTATGCATGCATGGCCGCAAAGAAGACCGCCGCTTCCAAACACAAGGGCGCGCGCGTCGTACTGCTCGATTCGCACGCCATTATCCACCGCGCGTACCACGCGCTTCCGGACTTCTCTTCTTCCAAGGGCGCACCGACGGGGGCGCTCTACGGGCTCCTCGCCATGCTCCTCAAAACGGTTTCCGATTTAAAGCCGGATTATATAATCGCGGCGCGCGACCTGCCCGGCCCGACGAAGCGCCACGCTCTCTTCGAGGACTACAAAGCGACGCGCGTGAAGGCGGACGATGCGCTCATCTCCCAGCTCGAGCGAGCGCCCGAGGTGTTTGACGCATTCGGCATCCCGCTCTATGAAGCGCCGGGCTACGAGGCGGATGATGTGCTGGCGACCATCGTCAAGCAGCTTTCAAAGCGAAAAGACATCGAGATAATAATCGCGACGGGAGACCTTGATACGCTGCAGCTCGTCGAGGGAAAGCGCGTGCGCGTATACACGCTGCGGCAAGGGCTCTCCGATACGGTCCTCTACGACGAGGACAAAGTGCATGAGCGGTTCGGATTTGCGCCGGCATACATCGCGGATTACAAGGGGCTGCGCGGCGACCCCTCGGACAATATCAAAGGCATCGCGGGCATAGGGGAGAAGAGCGCCTCGAAGCTCATCCAAGAGTTCGGCTCGCTGGAGGACATATACGCGGCGTTGAAAAAAGACCCGGAGGAATTCACGAAGCGCGGCATAAAGCCGCGCGTCGTGCAGCTGCTTGCCGCCGGCGAAAAAGATGCGCGCTTCTCAAAAGGTCTCGCGCTGACGCATGCGGACGCGCCGGTTGCGTTCGCGCTGCCGGAGCGTGCATGGAACATTGCGGAGCACACGGGCGCGATAGCGGACATATGCGACGAGTTGGAGTTTCGCTCGCTGAAAGAGCGCGTACGCGCCGCAGCGGGGTTGGAGGGCAGTGCGGCCGCCGGCGCCGCGGCGGCGGAGGAGGTGGATCCGCGAGCGCTTTCGGAGACCGCCATAGCGCTGTGGCTCATCCGCTCCGACATCACGAACCCTTCGCTCGACGACATCCTGCGCTTTGCCAAGACGGAGCGCTTCGAGAGCGCGCGCGCCGAAGTTTTCAAAACCCTCCGCGCGACGGGCCGGCTCTTCGAGGTGTTCGAATTGATAGAGAAGCCGCTCATTCCCATTGTCGAGCGCATGAACGCCGACGGCATCGCGCTTGATACGAAGTACCTCGGCGGTCTGAAAGAGGAATATGCGGCGGAGCTTGCGGTGATAGCCGCGCGCATTTACGCGCACGCGGGCCGCGAGTTCAACATCAATTCGCCGCGCCAGCTGGCCGAAGTGCTGTTCGACGAGCTGAAGCTCGTGCCGCCGCGCGCGCGCAAGACCCCGACAGGCGCCCGCACGACGCGCGAAGAGGAGCTCTCGACCATGGCGGACCAGCACCCGATCATCGCGGACGTGCTCTCGTATCGCGAACTCTCGAAACTGCTCTCGACGTACGTCGAGAAAATGCCGGCGCTCGCAAAAAGCGGCCGGCTCCACGCGGAGTTTTTACAGGCGGGCACGACGACCGGCCGCATGGCGAGCCAGAACCCGAACCTGCAGAACATTCCCATCCGCACCGAGTATGGCAAACGCATCCGCAAGGCCTTTGCCGCCGAGGGGGGGAGCGTGCTCATTGCGCTCGATTATTCGCAGATAGAGCTGCGCATCGCGGCGGGGCTCTCAGGCGATGCGCGGCTCGTCGACGTTTTCAAGAAAGGACAAGATATCCATGCCGCGGTCGCGGCGGAGGTCTTCCGCGTGCCGCCCGAGCAGGTGGATTACGAAATGCGCCGCCGCGCGAAAGTAATAAACTTCGGCATTCTGTACGGCATGGGAGTGAACGCGCTGCGCGAGTCCTTGAGTGAAGGCGCGGAAGGCGGCGTCTCGCGCGCCGAGGCGGGGAAGTATCTCTCGGATTACTTCTCGAACTTTTCCGGCCTGGCACGGTGGATAGAAACGACGAAGCGCGCGGCGGCGCAGCATGGCTACACGGAAACGCTCTTCGGACGGCGGCGCTACTTCTCCGGATTCTCCTCTCCGCTGCCGCCGGTGGTGGCACAAGCGGAGCGCATGGCGGTGAACGCGCCGGTGCAGGGCACGCAGTCCGATATCATCAAGCTCGCAATGGTGCGCGCGGACGAGCTGATAGAGAAGGAGGGATGGCGCGCGGACGTGCGGCTCGTGCTGCAGGTGCATGACGAGCTTGTGTATGAGGCGGCGGCGGAGAAGGCGGAGCGTGCGGCGCGGGCCATCAAAGAGGTGATGGAAACGGCGGTGGACGCGAGAAAGCTCTCGGGCGTGCCCATTGTGGCGCAAGCGTCCGTCGGGCCGAATTGGGGCGAGCTGCAGCGGCTTGAGCCGCGCCGTGTATAGTAGGTGTATGCTCTACTTCTACAGTGGCACTGACAGGGAAAAAGCGCGCAGGGCGATGATGGCCGAGGTGGAGCGCGTGGCGAAAAAGGGGAAGGCCGCTCTTGTGCGCATTACGGATGCGAATGCGGCAGAGGACGTGCGCGCGGCGCTCGCAGGCGGCGGCATGTTCGGCGGTGAGCGCGTACTTGTGTTCGAAGGTGTGCTCGCGGGCAACGGGGCGCGGGAGGAGCTCCTTGCGGCGCTGCCGGAGTTGGCGGCGTCCGATGAGCGCGTTTTTTGGTACGAGGAAAAGCCGGACGCGGACGCGCGAAAGAAGATTGAGAAGCATGCGGAGAAGTCGGCGCGATTTGATGCGCCGCCGGCAGCGCGCGACAGCGCGGTTTTCGCGCTTGCGAACGCGCTTCAGCGAGGCGATAAAAAGGCCTTATGGCTGGGGCTTATGCGCGAGTATGCGAAGGGCTCGGCGCCCGAGATGGTGCACGGGGTGCTTTTTTGGGGCGCGAAGCAAATGTTCTTGAAGAGCGGTAGAAATGCCGCCGCGCGAGGACGCGCGGCGGCGCTCGTCGCCGAGCTTGCGGCGCTCCCGCATGAAGCGCGCCGCCGCGGCGCCGAGCTCGAATATGCACTTGAGCGATTTGTGCTTTCCGAGCGGGTGTTACAATAATGCGCATGGAGCGCACGTGGCATACGCGTACCGCGATACTATTGCTCGCAGCGGTCGCGGCTTTGCTTATATTCACATCGGCGCAAGCGTCGCAGCACGATAATACCCCTGTATATCCCGGCCAACCCAACACGACGCCGGAGCTTATGTCGCTCGCGCAAAAACTTGGGGAGAGTGCGAACTGGACATGTGTCCCGGTCATCCCTGATAGCTGCGGCTGCGGCAAGCAAATGTCGGCGAAAGGATGCGTACCGAGCGGCAACAAACACCAGTGTATGTGCACCAATACGACCAACGGGTTTACCTCCGTTGGTGTGTGTGTCTCGACGCTCGTGTGCCAGGGGACCAAAACCGCCGAGGGCGGGGCACAGGAGATATCCAAGGCGGTCGGCGACATCTTCAAAGGCCTGCTCGATAAGCTGATGCAAAAAGGCGGCGGTGGGGGCGGCGGCGACCAGGGCCAGCAGCCGGGCACGGACCCGTCGCAATTCCAGCAGGGCTGCACTTCTTACTACACCGTCACTGTCCCGACCACCGACCCATGCGCTATCTACAATCCCAACCCGCTCGGCGGCCTCGGCGGCTCTTCCGATATTTCAAGCTCGCTTCTCGGCGCGCTCGGCCAACCGGCCGCCTCGCCACCGAGTGTTTCGGAGAAAATTGCGTCAAAGGCGCCGCAGAGCGCGGGAGACGAAGCCGCAGCAACCACCGCCGCAGCGACAACAACCACCGCGACCACCACTCCCGCCGCGTCTGCCACCAGTTCGGCCGCGCTTTCGCCCGAGCTCCGCGGCGATGTAAAGATAACGGATGGCGGCGCGACGGTCGTCGCCGGTTCGCGCGATGTGGAGGGAAATGTCGAGATCGCAGGATTTTACGGAGGCGACACGCTTGCGGGCCAGGCATCGTCCCTTGCCGCGCGCATGTGCGAGACGCGGCCATGGGCCTCGACCACGGGACTCCTCTCTATATTCATACCCACGACCTTCCTAGACGGGCTGTGTACGTGGAGCGGCTACAAGGTGGGCGCGACCGTGCCGGATGTCCAGCCGCGCACGGTGACGCCGCCCAGCGCGCGGCCTGCGCAAACTCCGCCTCCGCCTCCACCGCCCGCCGTCATCACTATCCCGCCCGAAGTGGAGATATGGGCGGAGCCGGCGCGGGTGCGCCTTGGGGTGCGCACGTACATCTTTTGGAACTCGCGCGGCGTGGATACGTGCCGCGTATCCGGCCCGAGCTTCACGCAGGAGGGTGTCTCCGGCGGCGCCTCGACCGTGCCGCTTTCGGATGCGAGCACGTTCTCGGTGGTGTGTTCCGCGCCCGACGGCTCGACAGTCTCCGACAGCGTGACCGTCAACCTCGCACTGTAGCGTTTCCCCCCGGTAGGGATCGAACCTACGACCAACCGCTTAAAAGGCGGATGCTCTACCACTGAGCTACAGGGGGTTTGCAAACTATACCGTTAGTACGCCCGATACTTCAAGCTCATCAAAGCGGCAGGTCGAACGCAAGCGCGCCTGCGCCGGTAACGAGAAGCGAGAGCGTGAGGGCAAACGTGAGAAGAGCGGTGCTAAGGGGAAGCGGGCGAATGCCCCGCGAAAGCCACAGGAGCGCGACGAGTGCGCCGGCGAGAGCCGCCGCCTGCGTGTATATGCCCGCGAGAAGCAGGAGAGCGATACCGACCTCGGCGATACCGAGCGCTTTCAGCAAGCGGCTTTCAATAATAGTGATGTGGTGCCACGCCGCGTACAAAAAGACGAGCGCGGCCGCCGCGCGGATGAGTGTTGCGGAGAGCGGTGCAAGAAAAAGAAGTTCGGGAAAAAGGCTTAGCATTGCCTCTAGCTTATAGCGTATAGCCGCCGGAAGCTAGTCCTTGGAAGCCCGTAGCTGTGCATGATATGTTTCGCACGATGAGGCGCTCTATCGCAGTGCTGCTTCACAATATCCGCAGCGCCCACAATGTCGGCTCCATCTTCCGCACGGCGGACGCCGCCGGCGTGTCGAGCGTGTATCTCACCGGCTACACGCCGACGCCGAGAGACCGATTCGGAAGAGCGCAAAAAGATATCGCGAAAACCGCACTCGGCGCGGAGAGGATAGTGCCGTGGGAGTACGCGGCGTCGCCGGGTGCGCTCATTGCGACGTTGAAGCGCGAGGGGTGGCATATCGTCGGCGTCGAGCAGGATGCGCGTGCGCGAGAGTACGGCGCGCTCGCGCCGCGCGCAAAAACGACGTTCGTTTTCGGCAATGAGGTACGCGGACTTTCCAAGCCGCTGCGTGAGAAGTGCGACGCGCTCATCGAGATTCCCATGCGCGGCGCCATGGTTCGACACGCTCACCATCCGCGCCGCACGCGGCGCGGAAAGGAATCACTCAACGTTTCCGTTGCCGCGGGAATTGTCCTCTTTCACGCGCTCCGGCGCATCGGGTAACGCTTTACTATCCACTGCTCGTTTCTCCTAGTAGGTGAACACGTCCACCGTTCTCCCGTCTGCGTCGAGGAGGCGGATGATGTCGTGCGTGTTGCGCCACGCCTCATCGCTCGAGCCGAGAAAGAGGCGCCACGTGTCGCCCGCGAACCCCTGCGAGCGCGAGTGCCGGTTGAGGCAGCCGTTGTAGGAGAGCGTGCTTTGCAGGTGCGCGCGGCACGCTGCGCTGATATCGGAGGGGAGCGACGCGGGGAAGTGGCAGGTGCTGATGGTGCGCAAAGCGGAAAAGCACGCCTCGCCGTACGCCTGCAGGTTGTGCGCGTTGAACGGCACCTCCGAGCTCGGCGTCGGGCAGGAGAGGAGAAGCGGCGGCGAAAAATCCTGGTATTGCTCAAGGTACCCGATGCACATATTTTCTTTGAAAGAAACGCCGACGGGAGAGAGCCCCGTTTGCGCGACGACCCGCTCGCCCGGCGCGAGGCGCACGGCCTCTACGGTGTTTACGCTTCCCTGCACGAAGGGCGATGATGCGCGCGGCAGAAAGAGGCGCACGCCGCTTAAGGCGCTGTGCAGCGACCAGCCCGTGAGGTCTATGGGTGCGCTGTTTTGGCTCGACGCCGCGAACACGACGTATTCCGCTTCCGCGTTTGCTTCGCGCGGGCCGATGCTGTCGGCGGAAATGCGCACCGAGCCGTAGTGCGGCGACGGGTCGCCGAAGGAGCGCACGTTCTGCGCTTCCTGCATGAGCCGCTCGTACTGGTCTTGAATAGCTCTGTAATCCGCCTGCGCGTCGGCGGATGCGGCATAGGCGGGGGAGTCGCCCTCCTCCGAGATGCCGTACACGGAATCGAAGTCGACGCCCACCGGCGCCTGTATGAACCAAGGCAAAAAGATGGGGAGCGCCGAGCGGTCGTCGAGAAGCGCGTCGCGCGTGCGCTGCATGCCGCCCTGCAGAAACCACAGGGCAAGCATGCCGACGATGAGGAATGCGACGATGCCCAAAAAGATGTATTTCAGCATGGCGCTATTGTACCGCGGCTTTCGCGCCGCCCTCCGCCGAGAGCAGCTTCTCCAGCTCCTCCCGGGCTACGGCCGCGTCGCTCCACGGCACGTCGCTGCCGCGCGGGCCGCATATGGACGGATCGGTGCCCTTGCCGGTTATGAGAACGGCGTCGCCCGGACGCGCGAGGGAGAGCGCGCGCCGTATCGCCTCACGGCGGTCCATCAGTATCTCGTGCGAGCCGCCCTGCATGCCGCGCTCCATCGCCTCGACGATTGAGCGCGGCTCCTCGTCGTAGGGGTCTTCGTTGGTGAGAATGACGTGCGCGCACGCTTCGGCCGCGAGCTTTCCCATCACGGGCCGCTTCCACAAGTCGCGCCCGCCGCCCGTCGCGCCGAGCACGCATATCTTGCGCATTGACTGGTACGCATCGTAGAGCGCTTTAAGAGAATCCGGCGTGTGCGCGTAGTCGACGACGACGAGGAAGTCCTGCTTCCTTCCCGCTGCGCGCCCCGGGGCAGGCGCGGCTTCTATGCGCTCGGCGCGCCCGGGAATGCGGGTGAGGGAATCTAACCCGCGTTTAATAGCTCCAAGCGGTATCCCGAGAGCGCGAGTGAGCGTCGCTGCAGCGAGCGCGTTTTGTACGGAAAATGCGCCCGGCAAGTGGATGCGCATCTCTTCGTTCTCGAAGGTAAAGGTGCCGCCGCGCTCGTCTGCGTGCCACTTCTCGAGCGCCGAGAGCGAGAAGGGGAGCGGGTGCTCGACGGGGAGCGCGAGGTAGCGCGCGGCCTCTCTGTCGTCGGCGTTCGCGGCGATGAAGCGGGGCCTCTTGCGGGAGCGTGCAAGCTGCCGGCCGAGCTCGAACTTCGCGTCCTTGTAGGCCGCGAGCGAACCGTGCGATTCAATGTGCTCCGGCGCGAGATTCAAAAAGACGAGCGCGTCGAGTTCTATGAAGCGATGGCGGTGCTGCCGCGCGCCTTCGGAGGTCATCTCGACGAGCGCGACGTTGCAGTCGTTCAGCACGGCGTCCGCAAGGAGCCGCTGCAGCGCGAGGCGCCCCACCATCGTCATGCGCTTCGTGTTGGGTTCCGAGAGCCCCGCGATCTTGAAGCGGATGGTCGAGGCGACGGCCGTTTTGTACCCCGCCGCCTCGAATATCGCATTGAGGTATTCGATGACACTCGACTTGCCCTTCGTGCCGGTTACCCCGATGACGAGTATCTTCCGCGAGGGAAATCGGTACTGCAGTGCCGCAAGGTATGAAAGCGCGAAGTGGTACGCGGAAAGCAGCGGCGCGGGCATGAAGGAGCGGATAAGGCGTTTCAACCCTCGCATACGCTACGCCTTGCCGGAGCCGAGTGCCTTCAGCGCCTCGCGCAGGCGCTCGCTCGCGCCCGTCATCTCTGTCGGCACTCCGCGCAGCGCCTCTCGCGCCTCCGCGTGCGAATACCCGAGCGCCTTCATCGCCTCGAGCGCTTCCTCGTCGCCCTTCATCGCCTCGCCCGCGCCCTCGGCGCTCGCACCTATCTTCTCGCGTAGCTCGAGCACTATCTTTTCAGCGCTCTTGCGGCCGATGCCGCCCACTTTCGTCAGGTATTCCGCCTTGCCGTGCGCTATCGCCGCGCGCAGCGTTTCGAGCGTCGCGATGTCGAGTATTGCGAGCGCGGATTTCGGCCCGATACCCGAGACGGTGAGGAGCAGCTCGAACACGGAGAGTTCCGCTTCGTCGGCGAAGCCGTAGAGGTCGTGCGCGTTCTCCCGTACCGCAAGGTGCGTCCAGAATGCGGCACGGCCGCCCTCTTTCAGCCGCGCGAGGGTGCGAGAGGTGGTGAACACTTTGTAGCCGACGCCGCCCGACATGACGACGGCGTGCCCCGCGCGCCGGGCTTTTACGTCACCCTCTATGTATGCCAGCATGGGAATATAGTACAGGCACGACGCGCGGGGCACTAGGGAGGGTTCGGTTGCGCGAGAGCGGCTGCTCCTGTAGTATCTCGCGCATGGCAATAACGAGTTCGGCGAAGAAGGCGCTGCGCGTGGCGAAGCGGCGCACGGTGTTTAACACCCGGCGGAAAGCGGCGGTCAAATCTTCCGTCAAAACCATCTCGAAGCTCGTCGCGGCAAAGCAGAGCAAGGAGGCCGAGGCGGCCCTGCCGAATGCCTACAAGGCGATAGACAAGGCGACGAAGCGCGGCATTCTCAAGCCGAACACCGCCGCGCGCATGAAATCGCGCCTCGCGAAGCAGGCACGCGCGGCCGCATAGCGCCGCGCGTCTCCTTTACGGGGGGGCGAAAGTGCATTACGTTTGTGTAGTTCCCCTCGTCGTTCAACGGATAGGACGCGGCCTTGCGGAGGCCGTAATGTAGGTTCGATTCCTGCCGAGGGGATACGGAGCAAGCATGAGGGGCGAGTACAGAGGAGGTAGACACAAGACACTGACGTGCAGGTGAGGATATCTTTCATCTTTTGCGGCACTACCCCGCTCAGCCGTGTCCCGCTTAGCCCTGCCTCGTTGAAAAGGCATATACTCCTCCCATGTCCGGCCGGACATGGGAGGAGTATATGTTTTAAGAGGGCAACTTGAACAGTTTTCGAAGCTTGGAATCGTCCCCGATTTTTTCGAGCACGCCGTAGAGAATGAACTGCGACAAATGCGATTCGCGCTTGATGAGTTGCGCCAAAGCTTCACACTCATGCGGGAACACCCACACGCTCTGTTGAAGTTGCACGAATCCGGCTGCCTTAAGTATGTCCCTCACCCTGCGGCGCAGGGGCGCGTACTTTTCAGGAATATCGAAAATCACGACACGCCACTTACCGTCCCAAGCGGAGGCGTCGAGCAGCGCCTTTGTTTGGCGAGTAAGGCGGTCGAGTACCGCGTTCCCAGCATGAGCAAGAGAGAGTTTTTCTCCGCGTTGGACAATAAAATTGTCGCGCTTCAGGCGCTCAAGCGCTTTCTTCCTATGATATCTATACGTCGCGTGCTCGCGTGCGTATTTGAACATTCTTCCGGCGGATCCGGCGGAGAGAAGATAGCCATATAAAAGGTCGCCGGCCGATAGCCGCTCCAAGATGTCTTTCTCTTGTGCGCCAAAGCGTCTCGTTCGTATCGTGCGCGGCGCCTTTCTCTGCCTTCGCCCAGGATCTGTTTTCGCTCGCATGCATATAACGCTACCATGTCCGGCCGGACATTAGAGGAGTATATGAGGATAGGGTGGGGATATGGGGGGGGAAGGGGATACTGAGGGTGCGGGCAGGTGGGGCACGAGGGGAACAGAGGTGGCGCAGTGACGGGGAATAGAGTTGGGATTAGAAAGGAGGGAGGGCTGGAGCGCGGATATGGCAGGGCTTTTCCACATTATCAACCGCCGCGCATAGGGAGTTTGGCTTTCGGGGCGGTATGATGTGAAGAATGGAGCGGGGTAACGCGCTGATCGCGGGTGTTGTGTTTATCAGCATTGTCGGCGTCTTTGCCGCAGTGCTGCAATCGCCCGCGCTCTCGGGCGTCCTCTCGCATGTGCGCTCGGAGTCGCAGGTGGGTGCGCTAACTCCAGCTGCGACTACAAATTTCCCGGCAACTACCGGTGCTACGGTTTCATCTGTGCAGGATCAATTAAAAGGACAAATAGAAGAAAAGTGCATTCAGTTGAAAGTACAAGGCAGCGTAACGCCTTCAAAGGAGTTCACATCCGCCTCCGATTTAGCGTCCGCGGAGCCGGATATGTGTGTTGGAGTTGTTGATACGGCGGGGCAACTAACGTGTGTGGGGAAGAGAGCTAAAGTAATAGTAACTTCAGGTGAGAGGGGTAATTCTGTCGTTACCATTACCAGCACACCTGATCCGACTATCTCCGATTACGGAACATGCAAAACGGAGGTTTGTGAAGGGAGCAGGTGCGTGGAAGGACGGGACATTTCATTTAGAACCAAAAGCGGCCAGCCGTTGGCTAACGAAATTAAAGAGGCAGTAGACGAGCTAACTGGGAAAAGAGAACTTTCTGAGGCGGTGCGCGGGAAAATCAGTGATGCTTTCGAGCGCGCTGCCGCTTCCGCACATAGTGAGGTTGAGAAGCATGCGCGCGCCGCAAGTGAGGCAAGCGAAGCATTAGAGAATCTTAAGAAAATGGATGATAATCGATTTCGGAAGGTATACCGAGACAATACAGATACCAAGGCCAATGTAAAGAAAGAACTTGAGAGAAAGTTGATAGCCGAGAAAGACGCCTATGAAGAGGCGGCAAAAAGAAGGGACCTGCTAGCGAATGCAGCCAGGGCGCTTCAGCCGCCGCCTTCACCGGGGCGCAACCCGGGCAATCAGAAGCAAACCAATAACGAGCAGAGGCAGGCCGATGGTAATAACCCGTGTCCGGGCGGCAACTGCGGCCCCACCTTCGGAGGGCAGTCGGGACCTGGCGGCGGGGGTACCGGGGGAGGCGGAGATCTCTCCGGCATACTCGGACAGCTTGCGAAGATGCTCGGCGGGCAGGGCGGCGCCGGTGAAAAGGGCGGCGCGCCGCCGGCGGGCAATCGGCAAGCGCACCCGCCCGGCTCCTGCCAGCCACAGCTCCACTGCAGCGACAATTCACTCTATCAACGCGACAGCACCTGCGTCGACAGGCAGGTGCAATTTTGCCCATTCGGCTGTCTTTCAAACTCCTGCCGCCAGACGCCGGAGCAGCCGACGACGCTCGAGCTCAAGGGGCAGCTTTCGTGCCAGCCAAAGGTTGCCGACGTGGGCATGACGGTCGGGTTCTCGTACTCCTGCACAAGCTCGAATCCCGATGTGACGCCAGTCGCGCAGATAACAGGCGGCGTGCAGACTTCCGGCCCCTCCGGTTCCGCGGAGAAGGTGATAGAGAAGCCGCCTCTCGGGGCGACGACGCAAAACTTCGCGTTGACCTGCCAGGCGCAGGGTAAGCAGAGCCAAGTCGAGACGTGCTCCGTCGCGGTAAATCAGCCGCTCCTCATTCTCACCGCCGTCCCGAGCCGGATAAAAAGCGGCGAGAAAGCGTCCATTGGGTGGGTGACGACGCAGGGCGTGATGAAGGAGTGCGCGATCACCAGCCCGTCGCTGCCAGACTTTAATGCTGCCAACAGCGCGAACAAGAGCACGAGCGGCGTCGTCAAAACACCAGAGCTTTCAGCCGACACGACCTTCGTCGTGAAGTGCACCACCGCGGCCGATCAGCAAAAGAGTGCGACAGTACAAATACTGGTGGAGACCCAGTAGCAGGTGTTCTCCCGCCGGTCGCGTTCGCGAGAAGTCCTTAGAGGCCGAAGAATTCCAATATCCTGTGCGAGAGCGGCTCCTGCATGGGCCGCTCTTCCGCCCGCTCGCGCAGGTAGTTGCGCACCTCTGCCGGCTCAACGCCGTCGAGCGGGATGATGAGGTTCGGCGACATGAACTTGACGGTGTCGACGAGGAGCAGCGGCGCGTTCGCGCTTTCTTCGTCTACCCAGAAGGCGATTATTTCGTCGTACGAGTGCAGCGTATTCGCGACGCGGATGCCGCGCTCTGATATCTCGAATTCGTGCAGCTCGGGCGGGCGGTTTGCAAGGAGCCCGAGCGTTGTCGCGGCGACGAGAATAAGGAGCGCGAAAAGGATGTTGTTGAAGAGAATGCTGGTGAGCGCGGCGCAAACGGCGATGATGCCGAGCGCCCAGAACCAATCGCTGCCGCGCTCGATGTGCTCGTGCTCGTATGCGCTCCAGCGAAGCGACGGAGGGGCCATAATACGCATTATGATACCACTTGTACGTGCGTACTCGATGCGGCGCAGTGCATTACTGCGCCAGTCGCGCGACCTCTCTGCCGCACCCTATGCTCGGCGCGAGCGCGGTGCGCCCGCGCGATACTCGTGGTACAACAGCGTTGGAAGGGTGGCTGAGAGGTCTAAAGCACCGCACTTGAAATGCGGCGTGGGGAAACCCACCGTGGGTTCGAATCCCACCCCTTCCGACCATGAAAACCGTACTTGTGTTCGGAACGTTCGACATGCTGCACGCAGGGCATGAAGATTTCTTTCGGCAGGCGAAAGCCCTGGTGCCCGCTGCGCGGCTTGCGGTGTCTGTCGCGCGCGACAGCGCGGCGGCGCGCCACAAAGGCGCGCCGCCGCGCCGCCCGGAGCTCGAGCGCCTCGCACTCGTTTTTGCGCACCCGCTTGTAGACGAGGCGCTGCTCGGTGACGAGGAGGGATGCATGACGCATATCAAAAACATCGCGCCCGATATTATTGCCCTCGGCTACGACCAAGAAGGCGAGTACGTGGAGGGGCTAGAGGAGAACCTGCGCTCGGCCGGCCTCTCGACGAAGGTCGTCCGCCTCCGCGCCTTCCAACCCGAGATTTACAAAACCTCGCTCCTAGAAGCTAGAAGCTAGAAGCTGCATCGTATGCGGTACCTCGGCATTGATTACGGCACGCGCACCGTCGGGCTCGCGCTCTCGGATGAGAGCGGTGCGTTCGCGTTCCCGCAGGGCACCCTTCCCAACGATGCGCGGCTTGTCGGATCCGTGGCCGCGCTCGCACGGGAAAAAGGAGTGCAAGAAATAGTCGTCGGAGACGCGCGCTCCCTTGGCGGCGCGGCAAACCCCATAACGGCGGAGGTGGAGGAGTTCGCCGCGGCGCTGCGCGCCGTCACCGCGCTCCCCGTAACGCTCGCGAGCGAAGCATGGAGCTCGATGGAGGCGGCGCGATACGCGCCGGACAATGTAAAGCGCGACGAGTCGGCTGCAGCCGTTATTTTGCAGCGATTTTTGGATATCCACAGAGGCGGGAGCGCGAAAGCGAAAGAGGGGCTAGAGTGAAGGCATGAACCCATTCTCGTTCCGCGTGCTTGCCGCGCTGGTCGCATCGGCCGCGGCTGCATTTGCGGCGTTCGTCGTCGTGGTGGATTTACAAGCAGCAGGACCGGGAGACCCGGTGCCGCCGCGCGCACAGCGCTGCCAGGTGCGCACGCAGGCAATGACCATACCGCAGACGAATTCTGCATGCCTTATAGCGTGTAAACAGAATCCCGAAAGCCCGGCATGCGTGTGCGGCATCGAGATCCAACCCGATGGCCAACACTGTTTCAACCCGAACTTGGGCGGACCGTGCAAACCGCCTCCGGGCGTCGCGATGGTCTGCCCGACCGAGGGCGCAAAATCGCCCGAGGAGCAGAAGGGCGAGGGGGGCCAGCCGCCTCAGTTGCCCAAGTTACCCGAGAAGAAGGACGATAAGGGCGATGAGAAGGGCAAGCAGACGGAGTGCCTGGAGCCGGATGCCGATAAGAAGTACGAGCATTGCAAGACGCGCAACCCCCTCTCATCGTATCTATCCGACATTGCGAACAATCCTCTCAGTGAGACGCTGCGGAAGCCGGTGGAACAGCTTCTCGGCTGGATGAACGGGAAGGATACCGACAAGGACGCAGACGGTTCGGCGGACGGTTCCGCAACGAACGGTTCCTCTCGGGTGACGGAACAGAAACAGGCGTGGTTGCCGAACGTTGATGCGGTGACTGTGCGGCCCGTAGGGCGGGCAGAAGGCGAGGAAACGGGAGCGGCGTCTGACGCTCCGCCGCAAGGGAGCCACACATTCGTTGCCGAGAGCGCGGCAGGGGGCCAGGATACGGCCGGCATCATAGGAACGATCCGCGCGACTTTGGGGCAAATAGCGAACACCATTCGCGGCATCTTCGGTCTCTAGGATCCGGCCGTGCTACACTCGGCGGATGACCATCGCCTACGACGATTGGGCAAAGCTCGACGTGCGTGTAGGGACTATTCGCGCGGCGGAGCGCGTAGAAGGGACGGACAAACTCATAAAATGCACGGTTGATTTCGGCGCGGAGCTCGGGGAGCGCACGATAGTATCCGGCATAGCGCTCTGGAGAGAACCGGATGCGCTGATCGGGAAGCAGTGTCCCTACATTGTGAATCTGGAGCCGCGCATCATCCGCGGCGTCGAGAGCCGGGGCATGCTTTTGGCGGCGTCCGATGAAAACGGTATCGCACTTTTGCACCCGGACGCGCCGCTTGGTCCTGGCGCGCGCGTGAAGTGACAGCAGTAATTCACGCGTTGCGATGTTCAGGCGTTTCGAGCGCATTTCTCACGGTATACTGATGCACATGAATGTGGGGCGCACACTTGCGCGCTGGTTTCCGGTACCCGAGACGCTTCTGCCGAAAAGCGCCGGGGTCGATATCAGCGATACGTCCGTCAAATGGATAACGCTCGAGGCGTCCGGTTCCGGATATCGCATTGCCGCATATGGGAGCGAACGGCTTGAACCGGGGATAGTAGAACAGGGCACGGTGCGTGATGCGGAGGCGCTTGGGAAAGCGCTTGCCGACATACGGGGCCGGCTGGGCGCGACCGCCGCCCACGCCGCGCTTCCTGAGGAGGGCGCATACATCTTCAGCATGCGCGTGCCGCGGGAGAGTCCCCGAGAGCAGATACGAAACATGTTGGAATTCGAACTTGAAGGCCGCGTGCCGCTCGCACTCTCGCAAGTCGTCTACGATCTCGACATCATTCCCGATGCGTCTCCCGATGAGCAGGAGCAAGAAGTCGGCGTTGTTGCATTTCCCGAAGAGCTCGCCGCTGGGTACGCTGCGGCGTTCGATGCCGCTGGTATTGAGCTCTTATCGCTTGAGATCGAAGCACGCTCGATCGGCCGCGCATTATGGAGCCCCGCAGACTCGCCGCAGAGTGACATCGTGCTTATGGCCGATTTCGGGCGCGCGCGGACGGGC
>PFBM01000012.1:0-1925 GCA_002773285.1 Candidatus Kaiserbacteria bacterium CG10_big_fil_rev_8_21_14_0_10_59_10 | reverse complement strand
GCGTGACTCTGCGCACCCCGCCACGGCGCGCGCGATCGAAGCGGTCGCCGCGTCGCTTGCTGATGAGATAGCCCGCCACTACCAGTTTTGGGACACGCGCCGAGGCGGCAAAGGCGAGCGGGTAACGCCTATCGGGAAAATCGTGTTGGTCGGCGGGAGCGCAAACCTGAAGGGGCTTGCCGATTACGTGGCCGGGCGGATACACGCAAAAACGGAACGTCCAAATGTCTGGACGAACGTATGTTCATTTGACGAGTACATTCCGCCTATTCCGCGCCGCATCTCCCTTCAGTACGCGACAGCGATCGGGCTTGCCCTACGCGGCGTTTGATGGAGAACATTGTGTATGGCGAACATTTTGCGAGAAGAAGATAGAGCGCGCATAGACAGAGCGCTGCGCGTACGCTTTGTTATTGTCGGCGCCCTCGCCCTCGCCCTGGCCGGCGCTCTCTCCACGCTAGCGCTCATCCCTGCCTATATCCAAACGCATGCGCTCTTTGCTTCGCTGGAGCGTGCGGCGGAAGAGGATGCAGCGCAGCGGGCGGAGGGCGGCAGGGAAGAAGCAGAGGAGTTGCGCCGCGCGAAGCGCTTGGCGGAAAGCGTGCGGGACGTGTCGGCCCGCCATCGGCGCCTTGTATCTCTCCTGGACGCTGTACTCGACGAGCGGCCTGCAGCTGTTGCGGTGACCGGTATACAGTACGACATCCGTTCAGGCGGCACCATCACGCTCTCGGGCAGCTCCAGCGACAGGAATACGGTAAATGAGTATCGGCAGCGGCTTATGCAGAGCGGGTTTTTTGAAGATGTGTCCGTGCCCGTCGCGGCGCTTTTGGGGACGGCGGGCGGGCGCTTCACCATGACGCTTACCATCACTGGCGAAGAGCTATGAGAAAATACGAAAAAAGGATGCGGTATCGGGCGTCGGCAGCACTTGCAGCCCTCATCCTTGCATGGATCGTCGCTGCCGGTGCGCTCTATATGCTTGCGCAGCAGCGAAGCGCCTATGCGCTCGCGCTCGCTGAATCAAAGCGTGCGGAGTCAAGCGCGAGCACCGTCGCCCGCACTGAGGCGCTTATCCGGGACACCGCGCGAGAGCGCGAAGCATTGGAGGAGCTCGTCCGTACGGATGTGCTGACGGCGCTTGAAATTATAGAGGAAGCCGGTGCGAGCGCGGGTGTTGCGGTATCGATAGGCGGCGCGAGCGTCGCGGAAGCAGGGCGCGGAGAGCTGCTTCGCTCAATCGCCGTTGTCGCATCGGCCGAAGGCAGCTTTTCCGCACTCATGCACACACTGTCCCTTTTTGAAACGCTCCCGTTCCTTTCAGCCGTCGAATCCGTCACACTTGAGCGCGTTGGCGAGGGGGCTGCAGGCCGGTGGCGGCTATCGACGCGCATACGCATCTTCGCCGATGCATCCATACCTCTATGAAAATCCCAAGTGTATTTCGTGGCGCGTTTGATATCTTCTCGTACCGGCACGAGCCGCAGGTGGCGCGCCGCCTCGGCACGTTATATTGGTACGCCCTTGTCGCGCTCTGTTCTGTTGCGGTGCTGTCATTTACTGTACTCGGAGTACGCTTTCTCATACCGCCCGAAAGCGCGCAGCTGGTCGGCGTGCGCGGCGGCGAGGAAGTGACGCTTAATCGCGCTGAGCTTCAGGCGACGCTTTCGGCCTTCGAGGAGCGCGCCGCTGCCTTTGAGCGGCTGCGTGCACAAGGGCAGAACCGCGCCGATCCGTCGAGATAAAGGGCGGGATATGCTATTCTGGGCGGGCATCGGCCCCCATAGCTCAATGGATAGAGCAGCGCTCTTCTAAGGCGAGGATCTGGGTTCGACTCCTAGTGGGGGCACCATAATCAAACCTAATTCCTTTTTGCCGATTTCAGAAAGCGCGGCGCGGAGCGCCGCGTATGGAGGGAGGGGGTT
>PFBM01000023.1:10699-11251 GCA_002773285.1 Candidatus Kaiserbacteria bacterium CG10_big_fil_rev_8_21_14_0_10_59_10 | reverse complement strand
GGCGCACTTTTGCTCGTCCCCGGGGACCGTGAGAACGTCGGGGGACGAGATAGGTCAGTGCCCATTTGAGTGTCCGGGTACATGGGAAGCGTAAAAGTCCGCTCCGACGGGATCATGTGCAATTCCCCGCCCGAGTAAAAAGGCGTGTATTTTCCGGGGGGCCCCCATGGAACGTCCGGGACATACTCCGGCGGCAGCCTCCCTCCGTAGCGCGAATCGTAGGCCTCGCGCGTTAACTCGTCGAACCTCCATCTGGAAAAACTATCAAAATCCACCACGTTGTCTGCAAGGCCGGGAACTTCTATCGAACGCCCCGGAATGTGCGGCCGGCCAAACTCGTCCCATACCGTCCCAGGCGGAAATACTTGCCGCGCGCTTCCGGGGTCAACATATCCCGGGCCGATGCCGTCCCGAGAAAAATTCGGGTCTCTCAGTACGGTTGACCTGCCGGAACCAGGAATGATGTCGCCCTCTTCATACGACGCATCGCACCTGTCTTGGGAATGCCACTCTCCTGATGAATCCATGTACCCAAGCGTCCCGCACCGTTTT
>PFBM01000023.1:0-10658 GCA_002773285.1 Candidatus Kaiserbacteria bacterium CG10_big_fil_rev_8_21_14_0_10_59_10 | reverse complement strand
CGGCCGCGGCAAGTTCTTCCGTTTTCGGATCGCAAAAATGCACCCACGTACCATCAACTTCTGAGCTGTACACGACGACGCTCTGGCAGAGGTACGGGCACAGGCCCGGTTTCGCGGCTTTTTGCAGCGGCGCCGCCCACGCCACATGGGCACCCATGACGAACAGTACGAGCGCGCCACAACCGGCACGTACCGCTTTGAGGTCCATGCGAGTAATTGTACTGCACGCGTGGCCCGCGGCGGAGTATCCCCACCTTGCCAGAGGCGGCATATCGTTCCCTATGTGACTTATCCACTTGCGCAGTGCGGAAGTGCGCGTACACTCATTCATACGGTTGTTGTGGAAGTAGGGTGACGCGCCTTCGCCTGGAGCGAGGCAAAGAATTCCCTCACTGTGCCGCAACGGTAAAGCCCTTCGGGGACGAGTCCGGTCTTCAACAGCCTCTCCGCATCTGTGCGGGGTTCCCGAGCAGGAAACAAGGGCGCATACGCCGCAAGGCACAAGAAAACTCTGCTCGGGCAGAGGTTTTTTTGCTTTAGGTAGTGCATTTATCTCCAACGTATGGCAGCAGAAGCGGAAGAATTCGTAGATGAGGAGTTCCTCGCGCAGGCCGAGCGCGGCGCCGACACGATGACAGCCGAGCGCGAGGCTCATGTATCTTTTGAATTAGATGCCGTAAGCGACAATGAGGGTGAGAGTCCGGCACAAGAGCAAATCGACACCGGCATTCGGGCTGTACTGGAACACAAAGGCGGAGAACCGGACGACTGGAAGCTTGAGTATGCAGGCGACAGCGGATACTACTTCGATGGCGAGAATATCCGCGGTCCGGAGGGAAATATATGGATAAATGAAGACACGACCCTGCATCGCGAGATGCTCGCAGAGTGGAAAGAGGGCGGCGAATCGGTATTCTTTTTGCCCGATTACGTGGAAAAAACTTCCGAGGGGGAGGTTTTGTACACTACACAACTTATACTCGGCGAATACGGCAAAGTCACATACGAGATCCACAAACACGAGTTGCGGCGGCCGAAAGATGAGGACAGTCTCGAGAGATATGGAGAGTATGCGGGCGAGCCATCATCATCGCATATTATTGAGACAACGGCGGAGGAATACTACCCTGTACCGCGCGGCAGAGAGCATGTTGCCGATATGCAGATGGGGGCAGGTGCCGCGGAAAAGCAACCCGCAGCTCAAGAGCTTGAGCCAGCGGGACATGATGCATACGGAGCGAGACGCATCTTGGAAGCGCACGGACACGCACCGCATATCGCTGTTGAGCATCCAGAGCCGACCTCGAGAGGGTCCTCGGAAGAAACGCCGGCGGCACCGATAAAGAACAGCGAACAGAAAGTTGCGCCGGACGCTTGGCTTGTAAAACTTCTCTCATTCGACTCTGAGCCTGGTGCGGCAAAGACGCAGCATGAATCCGGGCGAGAAATCAACGGGCGCACAGACCCTGCGGGCATGACCGAGCAAGACGTGCCCGGAACAACAAGGCAAGAAAGGTTGAGCGAGATACCGGCCACTGTTTTAAGTGCCGTTTTAAGGCCCGAGCCGAGTGAAGCGACTAACCCCGAAAGTAGCCGCGCGCCCGCCGCTCCTCCGGTTCACCACATCAATAGCGAACATGCGAAAACTCCGGCCAAAACCATCGAAGCGCACAGTCTGACTGTTGAACAACATGGTGCCATCTCACCTTCGACACCGCGAAGCGGCGCGCGAGAAATAGAGCAGCGCGGCGCAGAGACAACCGAGCCGCAGGATGTCTCGAGGCCCGTGGCGAACGCGGAAGCCGGCGATACACGCCCTGCGCAAGGAGCTCGCATCGACTCATCGGAAAACACCGTATCGCAAAGCGCCGCGGCAGGATCCCGCATGCCTCAAGAACAAGCAGCGAGAAAAGCTACGGGAGCAGAGAGACTTGCGCCGAAGATACGCGCAGCAGAAGAACACGAATTAAAGAGCAAGATGCCGGCTGCTGAATTGGATGCCGTTTTACGGCCCGGATCGCGCCACGCGGCTACACATGAGCGCTTTAGCGCACCAGTACGCACTGAGAGAGAAGCAGAGCGTGTACGAACGATCGGAGCTGTTCCTGTGCAAAGCCCGCCCGCCGCCTTGCGCGACCTTAATCGTGGTGCGATCTACCCTACGGGAGAACGCCGACCCGACGGAGCGCACAAAGCGCCACACCGCGCATTCACGAACGAGACGGCCGATACCGTGCCCACGTCCTTCCAAAAACAAGAGAAGGGGCGCATTTCCCCGCCTAACGCAGAGACCATACTGCGCGCCCTCGGCATACCCGTGCCGTCCGTGGCGGGAAGTCCCACATCCGCATACGCAAGCAGCGATGCGCGTACCGGGCAAGCGGCTCGAGTGCGCCGCTTGCAGCGTGAAGATGCACCCGAGAGAGCGGTTAGACGCGCGGAAAAAAACGGCATCATCATGAAAATGACCGCATGAAGCGGCATGACCTCCTATGAACAATAAGATCATCTACCACGACCTGCGGGAAGAAGGACTAAGGAAGCGCTTACCCGCCATTATCGGGCGGGAAGAAGAAACAGACCGTCTGAACCGCTTGGTCGGAAGACGCGTGCATAATAACGCACTTATCGTCGGACCGAGCGGCATAGGTAAAACCGCCCTCATTTGGGGCTGGGCGCGCCGCATATGTACACAAGAGCGATACAAGCGCTATGCATTCCTGCAGCTGGACGCCGGGCATGTGTATGAACTCGAGAATGATGCGCGCTTGGAAGAACACTGGGCAGAAGCACTCAGACATGTCCCCGCTTGCGTGTTGTTCATAGATGATATCGGCCGAGAACTGTATCGAAACGTACCGCTTGCGCACCGCCTGTTTCGCCTATACAGGAAGCTTCTCACGCGGCCGGATGTGCATGTTGTGCTTGCGCTCCAACCGCATGAACATACATGGCTTGAGAGTGAATATCCGGCGTTTGCCCGCGCATTCGAGACGGTCATTTTGAAGGACCAAACGGCATTCGAATATCAGCGCATACTGTTAAAAAAGATACCCGCCTTGAGCGCAATGCATCGCGTGATCGTGCCCGACAGTGCTCTCAGAGAGATCGTCGCAATGGTGAAGCGGTTCCCCACGCTCGGCCAACTGCCCCGCGCAGGCATTCACCTTTTGGACGAAAGCATCTCACTATGCATCGCGCAAGAGCGAAAAATCATAACGACGGACCAGATCGCGCAGGTCGTCGAAGCTAAAACGGGCGTACCGAGGACGCTATTGACCGGGAGAGAGCTTCGGAGCGTCAGGCACCTGCAAGCAAACCTGAGCGCGCGCGTCGTCGATCAAGAGCACGCGATAGCGCAGATCGCAAAGACTCTTCAGCGAGCCAAACTCGGTATCAGAAATCCGCGCAGGCCGCTCGGATCATTCCTCCTACTCGGCCCTTCCGGCGTCGGAAAGACCGAAACAGCGAAATGTGTCGCAGAAAGTATGTTTGGGCGCCGCGAGAGTTTCAAGCACATTGATATGTCAGAATTCCAGCAAGAACACACCGTACAGCGCCTCATCGGCGCGCCACCGGGGTATATCGGTTATGAGGAAGGCGGCGCGCTTACCAACGCGCTCCGCCAAGATCCTCACTCCCTTATCCTTCTGGACGAGATCGAGAAGGCGCATCCGAAAGTGTTCGATATATTTTTACAGATCCTTGACGAGGGGCGCCTTACCTCGGGCAAGAGCGAGACAGTGGACGCGCGTAACTCCATATTTATGGCAACGTCGAATGCGGCCCTGCCCGAGATTGTAAGCGCCTGCGCGAACGGCGAAGACGTTGCAAGCGAATCATTTTTAAGGGAAAGAATGCTGCCGATACTCGCCCGCTCATTCCGTCTCGAATTTTTGAACCGCTTCGACCACATACTGGTATTTAAGCCGCTCACTGTCTCCGGCCTGATGCGGATCGCGCATCTTGAGATACGGAAAACGGAACAACGGCTGGCGAAACATAGCGTCCGTTTTGCTATTGAACCCGATGCGCTGGAGAGCCAAGTGCGGCGTTTGGAAGACCCACGCTTCGGCGCGAGGCCCATAAAGCGCTTTATCGAGGAGACGTGCGAGACGTTGCTTGCAGAATCTCTGCTTACCGGAAACGCAGAGCAAGGACCAAGAAGCCAAAGACCTGTTGCCGCCGGCTCCGCACCTGCAGTATGAACCGCATGAAAAACGCCCACGAATTGTTGCAAAGGACGGAACCGTTCCCGGGAGCAGAAACGAGTGCCGCACATTCGCAGGGCCAGCTCGACCCAACGCGCGTTATCGAGATATTCTCACGTCGGAAAGAGATGCTTTTTTCCATAGAAAAGGACATCAGTGCCGCCTTGTACGACGCGATCCGAGCGAAAGTGGAGTACGAGAATACGGTCATGCTCGCGATGATCGAGGACGACGCGCAAGCAACCGAAACAAGAAGGCGCTTGAATACGACTCTTAAGGCGGAATATTTCGCCAAAAAACCTCTTGACGCTGACCTTGTGTGAGTATGTCGAACGTAACGCTCGGTGTGAACGAATTCCGCGGCCGCACACGCCTTATTGAATATGCCGAGAACGACCGGCTGCGGCATATGTACATGGTCGGCAAAACCGGTGTGGGGAAATCCACCGTTTTCCAGAACATGTGCCTGCAAGATATACGGAACGGGCAGGGTGTATGCTTCATCGATCCGCACGGCGACTCGGTCGACTGGCTGCTTGAGCGCATCCCGGAACATCGGCTTCAGCACGTCATCCACTTCGATCCGAGCGATACGGCCTTCCCGTTCGGACTCAATTTGCTGGAGGCGCGTAATGAATTCGAGAAAGATTTTCTCGTCAACGAGTGCATTCAAATATTCTATAAACTGTTCGACCCCGGCAAAGTAGGCATGATCGGCCCGCAATTCGAGCACTGGCTCAGAAACGCCGCACTCACTGTCATGGCGGGCCCCGAGGGCGGGAGCATTCTGGAGATACCGAGACTTTTTATCGATCCGGAATTTGAAAAAAAGAAGCGCTCTTATCTCACCGACCCACTCGTTATCGATTTCTGGGGAAAACAGATGGCGAGCACATCCGGCTTCCATAAGAGTGAGATGCTCAACTATTTCATGTCTAAGTTCGGTCCGTTCATGAATAATGCGTTGATGCGCAATATACTCGGCCACAGAGTCAATAGCTTCGAATTCGACAAGCTCATGGACAACAGGAACATATTGCTGGTGAACCTGTCGAAAGGGAAGATCGGGGAGATAAACGCTCACATGCTCGGTCTGATACTGGTATCGCGCTTGCAGGCCGCCGTTTTGAAACGGGCGAATCAAGGCGGTGCATATCGAACGCCGTTCTATCTCTACGTTGACGAATTTCAGAATTTCACCACTGACACGTTCGCCAGTCTCCTTAGTGAATCGCGTAAATACGGTCTCGGTATGCACCTCGCCCATCAGTATCTCGGGCAGCTGCCGGACCCGATCAGAGATAGCATATTTGGCAATGTGGGAACGTTCGTTGCGTTCGAAGTCGGCATAGAGGACGCACAGTTGCTCGCGAAAGAATTCGCGCCGATAACCGATCTCGATCTAATCAGCCTGCCGCGCTTTAACTTCTATATCAAGCTCATGATCGACGGCAAAACAAGTAGCTCGTTCTCGGGAACAAGTCTGCCTCCCGAGCAGGTAGCGGGCACGCGCAACATGAAAGAAAAGGTGATAGCACTGACACGGCTCGCGTACGGATGGCCGCGGCTGCTCACCGAAGAAACAATACGGCGCCAGCTGGGTTAGCGCCTCGAAAGCGGCCCCATTTCGGCTTATAAAGCGCGCGTGCCTCTCGCCAAAGGATATTTTGCGCGGACGACGCTCGGTAGTACAATGGAGCGGCTTTATCGGTTTGACTTTACAGACGCATGACGGACACTAAAACGCGTACCAAGATCTTATTCGTCATCGCTTTCATCATTTTTGGCGTGGCCGCGCTGCATGTGCCGCTGAGCCAACTCGTCGGCTCGAAGGCGAGCTTCACCCTCTTTGATGCATTTGCGCCTATTGCGGGAGCGTTCCTCGGGACGATACCCGGCGCGCTTGCTGTCGTCGTTATGCAGGGCTTTAACTTCGTCGCGCAGGGTGCGAACTTCTCCGACATGGGCGCCCTCATTCGCATCGTGCCGGTAATCTTCGCGGCCATCTACTTCAGCCGGAAAATGCCGCTCAATGTTGTCGTGCCAATGCTCGCTATCGCTGCGTGGGTCATGAACCCGGTTGGCCGCGAAGTGTGGTACTACTCGCTCATGTGGCTCATCCCCATTCTCTGCTACTTCCTGCAGGAACGCTTTCTCTTTACACGCGCGCTGGGTGCGACCTTCACGGCACACGCCGTTGGCGGCGCACTGTGGGTATGGTTCATCCCGCTGCCGGCTGTCGTATGGGCATCGCTTATTCCAGTCGTGCTTGTGGAGCGCTTCTTCTTTGCAGCCGGTATCGCGGCAGCGTACGTGGCGGCCACGAACGCACTTGCCGCCGTAAATGAGAAGCTGCGGTTCGCGTACAAGTTCCCCATACAGCACAAGTACGTCTTCGTGCCATCTTTCCGACGCGAGACAGAGTAAGGAACGCTGCGGAATGCCCTCGACACACGCAGGCCTCCATGGAGGCCTGCGTGTGTCTCATCCCTAGTTTAATGGGAGCGAATTATTACTGAATTGGGAACCCGCCCGCGATGAGCTGATCGAGCTTCGCGCGCGTGGACGGGCCAACGAATCCCGTGCCTGTGGTTAAGTCGAGCGGATGCAGAATGTCCGCCGCGAAGTGTATTTGGAATCGGGTTACCGCATCTTCCGTCAGTGGCCCGAACATACTGGTCTCTTGTCCGGGTGAGCCGGGGCCCGTGTTGGCGAGGCGGCTTGCGGGATAGGCGTTCAGGATGCGCTGCAAGTACAGCACATCGGTGCCGCTTGAGCCCACTCGCAGGTCTTGATTGAACCTAAACGTGCTCGGAACGTTCACTGTAGCGGTTGCCGGAGCACCCGTGTCCGGGATTCCGGGCGTCGTCGTCGCCTGCTGAAGTCTCTCTTGTACCTGTGCAATAACTTGCTGGAGAGACGTTAAAAGGTTCTGGAGTGTCGCCAACTGCTCCTGTGTTTGCGCGGAGGCGGGACTAACCGCAAAAAGAAATGCGCAAACCCCCGCGGCAGTCGCTGCGAATACGTTCTTACGCCGTACTATGTTTTTTGTCATACGTAATCCTATACATTAGCAATGAATAATGTGCGTGTACTCTGCGCGCCGCGGGCGCGGCGCCGGATAGGTCAAACAGCCCTGGAGCGGTACATCATGCGCATCCGGCGCCCTGCCCTGCGGCGCGAAAGCCGCATTCATACACGGTAGCGCTACGATATGAAACTACTCTGAACGTGGTGCCGAGGGCGGGACTCGAACCCGCAAGCCCTTGCGAGCACTGCGACCTGAACGCAGCGTGTCTGCCAATTTCACCACCTCGGCGCGAGACCAATATATCACTTTGGATAACGTTTGTATGCTTCGCGTCAGAGGGAGACGGTACGACTCCTTCCATCGCCCATTTCCTCCGTCTTCATGCTTCGACCGCTTCTACGCTCGCTCCGAGAGCCGCGAGCCGCTGATGCAGATTCTCATAGCCGCGATTGATAGGATACACGTTGTAGAGGGTGGACCGCCCTTCTGCGGCCAGCATGCCGATGAGTATCACCGTTGAGGGCCTGAGCGCAGGGGGCGCCTCGATGTCTGCTGCGCGAAGCGGCGTCGGACCTTTCACAAGCGCGCGGTGCGGGTCAAGGAGCGTCACATCTGCGCCGAGCTTGTTCATTTCCAAATAGTAGTGCGCACGGCCTTCATACATCCAGTCGTGGATGAGCGTCTCGCCTTTTGCCTGCGTCGCGACGGGCACAAAAAAAGGAAGATTGTCCGTATTGATGCCGGGAAACGGCCGCGCGGCGATCTTCTCGGGCGGCGCCTGGAGCGTGCCGTTTTCCAGCGTGATATCTACCAGCCGTGTTCGGCCATTATCGGCCATGTAGGGCGCGCTGCGCGAATACCGCACTCCCATGCTCTCGAGCGTGAGAAGCTCAAGCTCCAATACGTCTACAGGGCAGCGCTCGACGGTTAGCTGCGAGCCGGTAGTCGCCGCGAGCGAGAAAAAGAACATGGACTCTATCGGGTCCTCACTCGGATATGCAACGATATCGGAGTCAATTTCCTTTTTGCCATGCACGATGAGCGTTGAAGTGCCGATGCCTTCAACTTCAATCCCGCACGCTTCCAAAAAGAAGCAGAGGTCTTGCACCATGTAATCAGCGCTGGCGAACTTAATGACGCTCGTCCCCTCTATTTTTGCCGCCGCCATGAGCGCGTTCTCGGTGCCGGTGTTGCTGGCTTCGTACATGATTATTTCCGCAGGGCGCATGGGTGCGCTCACGACGCTGTAGGTGTGCGCCGACTCGTTGCCGACAACCGTTATACCGAGCCTCGAGAGGGCGTCGATGTGGGCTCCGAGACTGCGCTTGCCAAGATCGCACCCCTTTGGTGCCGGAAGCTCGAATGAGGGAGACAGGTGTGCAAGTGGTGCAATAAAGAGCGCGATGGAGCGCGTCTTGCTCGCCGCCTCCGCGTTGATGTTCGCGAGGGAGAGTTCAGCCGGAGGCCGGATAACGATGTCGCCGTCGGCGCGCCATTCTATGGAAACGCCCATGGATTCCATGACCTCGATAAGCCGCTTCACCTCTTCGATGCGCGGCATTTTCTTCAGGGTCGTGGTGCCTCGGTTCAAAAGTGAAGCCGCAAGAAGCGCCACGGCGGCGTTTTTCGAGCGATTTGTCTCGACGCTCCCCGAGAGGGTGCGGCCGCCTTCGACGGAGTAGTTCATAAGGAAAGTATAGTGTATGACGCTTCGTATGACGCGGGGTGTACGGTGCGCGATCCAGGACTCGAACCTGGGACCTCGTCATTATCAGTGACGCGCTCTAACCACCTGAGCTAATCGCGCAGGGCATGATGGTAGCAAAATTGCGGCCCTCCTGCCACCTTCAACCACGCACCACAAAAACGCCCATTCGGGCGTTTTTGCACTCTGTATTTTGCTACAAGCAACTGGCTACAAGCTACTGGCTATTTCTGCACACTCTTTTGTTCCGTCCACATATTCCGTCGCCGTCTTTCCGGCGCGCCAAACGTACTTGGAGGGGTGAACGTTATTCCCTTTCTGCACTCGATCGAGATGCAGAAACCGACACTATCCGAGCCGAAGGCCCGGACGTTTCTTTGAATGATTCCACGACCAGCTTCCGCTAGCCGTGCCTTGTTCATGTTACTCCAGTGTTTCCACATGGCATGGACTATACCTTCATCCCGCCACCTTCTTGAAAAGTGGGGGAGCCAACGTCTTATGACAGAGTCTCTCCGGCTTCAGCCAGCACTTCTGCCATCTACTCACTCACTTGCGTGAGCTTTCAGTCTCTACAGGTTCTAAGAGAATCACTTACTTATCCGAGTTTGTATCGCATCGGTGGAATGACGTGCCCTTTAATCAATTCGCGGAATTTCTCGCGCGAAAACTTTGCAGCTATTCCTATGCGGTAGTATCCGTGGTTATTCTCGATATGCGGACGGATACCATGTAGTTCTTCGAACAAACCTGCTATCAGTTTGTTCTCCGCGAGAGTGAACGATTGAGTGTTAAGGTGATATCCCCTAAACCCTTTCTTTTTCACTCTTACTGCATTACCGTCATCCATGAACCACACAGCCAATACCAACGGATTTGTCATGTATCTGGTGATTTGCTCGGGCAGAACTTTCTTCCGTTTTGGATAAAATTCTGCATGGAGCGTTGTTAACTCTGAATGACTGATGGTCCGCATCGTATATGAGCGCGTCGGTTCATACCATCGCGGCGCTGTTCGAACGAACGGCTTCAATTCTTGGTACTGCCATTCAACATACGCTTTTTGTTTTTCCGAGCGCGTAACCTTTAGCGTGTAATTGGTTTTAGACCAATTCGGGTGCAGGCATGCATCGCCGAGGATGCTCCCAATTACAATGGCTCGCTGTCTTTCTGTGAACGGCACTGTTTTTAGTTGCCGTATTTCGGATGAGTAAGTGATTCTCCTAGATTCCCTCGGTATTACCGTTGCCACAACATGAATTTTATCATGTTATACAGACGGCTTCACCGATTTTAGTTGGTTTTTTCTGTAAGGTTACCCTTGACAGGTCGCTCATTTTGTTGGACGACTTAGTCTTTGTCATTGAGCTTGCCTTGGGACATTACAAGAATGTACTTCGGGCACTCCCAACTTCCCTGACTTGACGGGCGGTGAGTACAAGGCTTGAGAACGTATTCACCGCGGTATGGCTGACCCGCGATTACTAGCGATTCCGGCTTCATGAGGTCGAGTTGCAGACCTCAATCCGAACTGGCGCCACTTTTGTAGGATTTGCTCAGGGTTACCCCGTCGCGCCCCGCTGTAGTGGCGATTGTAGCGCGTGTGCAGCCCAGGACATCAGAGGGACATGCTGACTTGGCGTCATCCTCACCTTCCTCCCCCGTGAGGGGGCAGTCTCGCCTGACACTTGTAACAGGCAACAAGGGTTGC
>PFBM01000020.1:11963-13766 GCA_002773285.1 Candidatus Kaiserbacteria bacterium CG10_big_fil_rev_8_21_14_0_10_59_10 | reverse complement strand
TTTACTTATTAGCTCTATTAAGCTAAATTGAAAGCATTAAACTCATGAATCATGAGCCCGATTTAGGTTGTCAGTTCGAATCTGACCCCGGGAGCGTATCATTTTTGTTCTTATCAACCGGAGTACCTACCGTGTGATACGGTGGGAACTCAAAGAACAAAACAAGTCTACAAGGCGTTAAATCACCACCTAAGTCCAGGTGGTGGTTTAATAATTGTTAACCTCTGTGTTTACGGTTCTGTAGAATTTATTCCCTACCGGGGATCGGAATCGAACTTTTTGAGGAAGGATACGGATATACCTATGTTCCAAACTTAATCCTAGAGAAACAATTTAGTTGATTATCTCTCCCTTATTTTTATCTATGTCTTTACGCCACTTCTTAAGCTCTTCAGGTGTTTGTTTCCTCCAATCGGTAGCCTCTCCAATGATTTTCAATGGTGCCTCAGTACGATATGAGCGTGTCGGATTTCCTGGGAAGTAGTGATTTGTAACGTTCGGGTCATTTTCAAAGCTTCCGGTTGGTTCAACGATATATACATGCTCATTACCATCACCTTTAGCCATCGAAGCAGCTAGCCCTGCTCCATTAGCAAGAGCGGTGAAGTAAACGTGGTTCATTTTAAAATCAGATTTGTAATTAGAATCATTTCTAGCGGTTAGCAAGTCACCAACCTGCAAATCTGCTTTCGTCCCATGATAAAATGGTCCTTTGTCAGAAAGCGTATCGTCACACGAAGCTGCCAAATCATAGTTCTTTTTCGCCTCGTCAGTATTACCTAATTCCTCATAGCATTTAGCAATATCTGAATAGAGGGGAGCGAACGCACTTTTTACTGTGTCGTCGTTTATTTTCAAGGCAAGCTCTAAATCGGTTTCGAGCCATCGCAGCTTGTCGGAAACACTTTTTTGATGCCGGGCTACGTAGTGAGCTGCAATGAATTTTTCAAAATCGTTCGTCGCTTCATTCCAGGCTTGGAGAAACAATTTGCTTGCTTCTTTAGGTTTGTCTTTCTTTTCCATGGCGATGCCCTGAAGACACAGGCGGACAATATTGTTGTTTTGGCTAAATTCCATAGAAATAATGCATTCCCCAATATAAAGCTAAAATCGAACTGTTTCTAGTACGAGTCCTAATTATGCGGTGGATACTGAACAGTACTACAAAAAAGATTGGTTACCCATCTCTCTGCTTGGTAAGCTTGCTTGTATGATGAATACACAAAAAATAACTCCAAATCTCTGGTTTAATGGCAACGCCAAAGAAGCTACGGACTTTTATGTCTCCGTCTTTCCTGACACTAAAGTCATCGCGACCTCGCATTATCCAAATAGCAAAGAAGAAGGGTTAGCCGACTTCCAGCTCAACATGGCTGGCGAAGTATTGACGGTTGAGTTTGAAGTCATGAACTTTCGTTTCGTGGCTATCAACGCAGGACCAGAATTTACTCCCAATCCATCGATATCTTTTTTCATTACCCTGGACTCTAAAGAAGCAATTGACGCGCTGTGGGGGAAGCTTGTAGATGGTGGTAAAGAATTGATGCCGCTTGGAGAGTATCCTTTTAGCAAGTACTACGGCTGGGTGCAAGATAAGTATAACGTGAGCTGGCAGTTAATCTTGAATAATCCCGAGGGCGATCAGCGACCGAAAGTAATGCCCTCACTTCTTTTTACGCAAGACAAAAAAGGCAAGGCAGAAGAAGCGATAACATTTTATACATCTGTTTTCAAAAATTCGAAGATGGGGCAGCTAGTGCGTCGTAGTGAAGATGATCCAATGGCGAAAGCAGGTACGCTCAT
>PFBM01000020.1:11075-11953 GCA_002773285.1 Candidatus Kaiserbacteria bacterium CG10_big_fil_rev_8_21_14_0_10_59_10 | reverse complement strand
GTTATGTTGGAAGATGTCCGAATTGCCGCTATGGACGGTGGGCAAGCCCATGAGTTTACGTTCAATGAAGGAGTGTCGCTTATGATCAGTTGCAGCGACCAAGACGAGATTGACTACTATTGGGAGAGGCTTACTGCAGAAGGCGGAGAGGAGAGCGTCTGTGGCTGGCTCAAAGACAAATACGGCGTAAGCTGGCAGGTCGCGCCGGAGAACATGGGGGAACTCATGAAGAAGCCGGATGCGTTCAAGACCATGATGGGGCAAAAGAAGATAATCATTGCCGAGTATTAGCAGGGCTTAGAAGATAGGTGAAAATACATACTATGAAAATACGCACCACAGTTGTTTGTTTACCTGTCCGCAACTTGGACAATACACTGGCATTCTATAAAAAAGCGCTTAGCTTCTCCGATGCGCATGTTGATGAGGGAATAATTGCGTTAGAGCTTCCCAATCTCTCGTTATTTCTCATGGAAAAATCCGCTTTCGAGACCTACACTATAAAAGCCGGTCGGGATGCTCAATTTCCAGACAACAACGCGGGAGTAGTTATAAGTTGTGCTATGGAAATCAAAGAGGAGATAGACACTATTTTGGAGAACGTGCCAAAATATGGAGGCACTGCACCGGCGAAAGCGGCAATAGACGAAACATCCGGTGGGTACACGGGATACTTTACTGATCCCGATGGCCACTTGTGGGAGCTTGTGTACCCTCGGCAATAAAACGAAGCCACCGAGCGAACACAAAGCAAGCACCGAGCAGGCATCGCGAACGACGGAAAAAGGGCGACGCTACACTACAAGCCATGCTGTATTTTACCTACTAGCTCTTTTGGAGGAGTGAAGCGGCGTAGCAAACCAAAAATTTTCTTCTCC
>PFBM01000020.1:0-11061 GCA_002773285.1 Candidatus Kaiserbacteria bacterium CG10_big_fil_rev_8_21_14_0_10_59_10 | reverse complement strand
GGAGCCGCACAAAAAAATGAAAGGAAAATTTTTGGGTTTGCCGCGCGCGACCATCGGGAGCGCGTCCGAGGCGCGCAGAGAGAATCACCACGCGCTTCGCGCGTACGAATTGGGTTCGCATCACCACGCACGCGGAGCGTGCGAAGATCAATCGCTTCGCGATTGGAAAAAGGTTCGCGCAAAGGTTAGTATTTCACCACAATTCCGAATTTGATGGCAAGCTCCTCTCTTGCCTGCCGCACAACACAATGCGCACGAAGGATTTTTTCTGGTTTATGGTTTTTCTCGCCATCCTCGCGTGTGCGGGCATCATCGGCTCGCTCATGCACGGGCACGTGCATATCCACTGAGCGGCGCGAGTTCGCGCGGTTCACTCGCGCTTCACACCACTCGTGCATCGTCGAGGCGGGATAGTCAGGGGCACAGGAAAGGAGTCCCCACAATGAGACAACTTGTCGAGAGTCTCGTTGAGTTCATTCAGGTCGCAGTGGCGCTCATTTTTCGTACGGCGTATGAGTGGGCGGTATGGGGTACTGACGAGGCGGCGCGCCTGTTTCGGCTCCTGGACACGGATTTGGCGGCATGGAAGTACATCTTTCTTCTCGTCGTCCTCGTAATACTTGGAGCTGCCGCACTATACCTCGCCGTGCGCTTCTACGGCGTCGTCATCATGATGGCACGCGCGCTGGTACATGCATTCGTCGCGCTGTTCGTTCTGTTCCTTGCGGTTATAGTCGTGGGCTGCGTCTCATGGCTTGCGCGGCTGGTGATCGAAACGGCGCCGAACACCATTGCGATACTTGGATGAGCGGGGATGGGCCCGCCGAGACGGCGGGCCCATCCCAAGCGCCTATACATGCGAAATACACCTCGTGATATACTGCCTTCATGATCGAATTTCTTGGCTCATTCGGGGGACTTGTTGTCATAGCCATCGGATTCGGGCTCATGGCAATAAAGATGACGCGCGAGTATGAGCGCGCGGTCGTCTTCCGCCTCGGGCGCCTGGTGGGCCTCCGCGGTCCCGGCCTCTTCATTCTCATTCCGTTCGTCGAGAAAATGGAGCGCATCGATTTGCGCACCATCACCCAAGACGTGCCCGCGCAGGACATCATCACAAAAGACAACATACCCGTCCGCGTAGACGCGGTACTCTACTTCCGCGTGGTCGACCCGATAAAGGCGGTCGTCGAAGTGCAGGACTACATGGACGCAACATCGCAGATTTCACAAACGTCGCTCCGCAGCGTAACGGGCAATGCGGCGTTCGACGAGCTGCTTTCCGAGCGCGACAAGGTGAACGAACATCTGCATAAAACGATAGACGTCGCGACGGACGCCTGGGGCATAAAGGTCATGGGCGTCGAGCTCAAGCACGTCGAGATACCGGAGCAGATGCAGCAAGCCATCGCGAAGCAGGCGGAGGCGGAGCGCATCCGCCGTGCAAAAATTATCCTTGCGGAAGGGGAGTTCCAGGCGGCGCAGAAGCTGAAAGATGCAGCAGTCGTCCTCGAGGGCTCGCCCATGACGCTGCGCTATCTCTCAACATTGAATGAAGTCGCGCGCGAGAAGGGTTCGACCATCCTGTTTCCCGTAGAGATGCTGGGTGCCATAGAGAAATTCCTAAAGAAGGAGTAACGCGCCCCGATGGGGTCACTGTATGCATGCTGCGCTTCGTATCCTTGCAGGTTCGCTTCTCGGTGTCGCTCTCGCGCCGCTTGCGTTCGCATTTGCACAGGACGCGCCTGCTTCTGTAGAGGAGCAGCACGTCTATGTGGCCCGTATTGAGGGGGAGATAACGGCGGGCTCCGCGCAGTATCTTGCGCGCGTACATGAGCGAGCCGTGGAAGCGGATGCCGACCTGTTCCTTTTGCTGCTTGATACTCCGGGCGGGCTGGTCAAATCCACGCAGGACATCGTGGGTATGCTTCTGGAATCTCCCATCCCGACAGCCGTGTTCGTGCATCGCTCAGGCGGTTCGGCATTCTCGGCGGGGACTTACATGCTGCTCGCGGGCGAGCACGCCGCCGTGCACCCGAATGCCTCCTTCGGCGCGGCTCAGCCCATCGCCCTTGGTATAGGTGGAGAGGGGACGGATGAGAAGGCACTCGCCGCGATGGAGGCGTTTATGCGTTCGATAGCCGAGGCGCGGAGCCGCGACGCGCTGCTCGCGGAGCGCTTCGTCAACGAAAATTTGACACTCACCGGCTCGGAGGCGCTCGTCGCGGGCATTATAGACAGCACTCCGGAGAGTGTGGACGGGCTTTTGGAGGAATTGGGCTATGCCGGCTCATCGGTTCGCGAGATAGAGCCGACCATCTTCGAGAGGGCGCTCGCAGTGCTCTCGCTTCCCCTCGTCGCGCCGCTCCTCATTTCTATTGCGTCGCTCGGCCTTATATTCAGCATCAGAACGGGTGAGTTCGAGCTTCTTCTCGTATTCGTGCCGCTTCTTTTTATCGCGCTGTGGGCGCTCGGGACGCTTTCGCTCTCGACGGTCGGCATCATATTGTTCCTCTGCGCGCTTGCGCTTCTTGCCTTCGAGATACTCTCGCCGGGAATAGGGTTGCCCGGCATCGCGGGCGGCATGCTCCTTCTTGCGTCGATTTTTTTCCTTGCCAACGAGCCCTACTTTACATTTGAGATGCACGGCGTGTTCCTGTACGCCGCGGTTACCATACTTTTGGGATTCCTCGCATTCTTTTTCTGGGTATCGCAAGCGGCAGTCTCGTCGCTCAATGCGCCCGTACAGACGGGCATCGAATCGCTTGCCGGCAAAGAAGGAAGGGCGGCGACCGGCATCGGACCGGATGGCGGTGAAGTACTTATTGAGGCCTATCGCTGGCACGCGAAGAGCAGCGAGAACATAGCCGCGGGCGAGCCGGTAGTAGTGGAGAGGGTGGAGAAGGGCGTGTGCCATGTGCGCGCTTTGAAAGGGTGAGCTTTAAAAGGCGACTCTCATCGATAATTGTTGAAAGAAAAAAGCCCGACCGCCCCGCGCGTTGCGCAGACGATCGGGCACAAACTCGTCGGTCATGCAGACCTCCTTTGCCGCAGGGCTCAATGTTTAATGCCCGGCTTTTTCTCGTCGGGCCCAGATCTCAGAGCCGACCACCTTGGAGCCAAGCAGGCTCCACCGGCCGCTCGTTATCGTATCCTCATGGACGCGATAACTTGCGATACCGGCACTCGCGTTCGGAACAAGGGGTTGATACACGACAGAGAGAATGTCGTTCATCATTATGCCTGTTCCGAGATACCGCACATTGCCCGACTGGAAGAGAATAGAGTAGGTCTCTCCCGTCTTTTTTATCTGCGCGAAGGCGCTGTACTCACCCTCGTTGTTCGCGTTCACTCCCTTGATGGCGTAAAAGCCGTCAAGTTCGGGAGTTTCAGCCGCAGCCGGAGCGTAAGCAGCCCCGACAAAAAGGGCAACTAATAGCACTATCATCCTGTGCATTTGTTTCTCCTACATGTGCGCACTCCCGGAGCCATCTCCGCGGAAGTTGTGCGCCTAGCTCAACCGTACTCCTCTCATTGTGCCTGTCAACGACAAAATGCACGTATCCACGACCGTCTCACCACACCACATTTACGCAGTCACGCAACCGCCTATAAGCTAATTCGTGCGAATTAGCGCATACGCTTGATGGCGTTTCAGTTATCGCGCCGGCGTGATCGTCGATGCTCGCTCATGCCTAGCCCCACTCAATAGTTGCGGGAGGTTTGTCGGAGATGCGATAGACGACCGCACCGACCTCACGCACCTCGTTCGTGATGCGCCGCGAGACAGTGTCGAGAAAATCGAAGGGAAGCTGTGCAAAGCGCGCGGTGAATCCGTTGACGCTCCAGACGGCCCACAGCGCAACCACACATCCCATGCCCGCGTCGTCGCCCTTTGTGGCGGTGTGCTCCGAGCCCGTGATAGTCGCACCCGCTTGCCACACGCTCTCATAGAGCCCCGCCTTGCGCAGCTCTTCGATATAGATGCCGTCAATCGCGCGCGCAACAGCGAGTCTCGCGGCAGTCACTTCTCCCTCGATGCGCACGACGAGCCCCGGGCCGGGGAAGGGGTGGCGTATTAGAAGGTCCTCAGGCACGCCAAGTTCGCGCCCAATGTCGCGTGCGCTGTCTTTCACAGAATCGGCAAGCGGCGCAAGCTCCGGTACGGAGAAGGCGATGCCGGTATTGTGATGCACTTTTATCTCCGCAACGCGCGCGCCGGTCGCGTGGCCCAGGCCACTCTCGCGCAGGTCCGTGTAGAGCGTCCCCTGTGCGATGAAGTCCGCGCCGAAGCGCTTCACTTCATGCTCCAAGATTTTCTTATACACGCCGCGCATGGCGATGCGCTTATCGCGCATGCGTTTTTTTCCCTTCAGCGCGCGCAAAAACTCGTCTGTCGCGTCCACGATGCGCACGTCTATCCATTTGTGTCGCCCGAAATATTTGTGCACATACGCTTCGTCGTCGGGGCGGTCTATGCCGCGGATGTAAATCCCGCGCAGGCGGGGCGCGCTCCTAGGCTTCGCTCGAGATGCTCCTTCCTGCGCCCGCCTTAGAAGGAATGCGACGACGGATGAATCGGAGCCGCCCGAGAGCGCGATGAGAACTTTGCGGCCTCTTATGGTCTCACGCAGCTCGCGCACTTTTGCCTTTGCCGCGCTTCCGGCGGGGTAGGGATCAGTGATGCCGCAGATGCGAAAGCAGAAGTTTTCAAACAGAAGCGGCCTGCTCTCGGTGTCGCTCACCTCGGGGTGGAATTGCACGCCCCAGAGATGCGCAGAGCGAGCCGCGGAAACGGGCGCGTTATCCGTCGAGCCCAGAAGCAAAAAATTTCGCGAAGGGAAGACTTTGTCGCCGTGACTCTGGAGGACGAGCGACTTTCGTTTAACGCCCGAAAAAAGCGGGTCGCTCTTTTGAAGCGAGAGCATGTGCACGCCGAATTCGCGGCTCGCCGCCGGCTCGACGCGTGCGCCTATGTGCTTCGCCCACATTTGAAAGCCGAGACAAACGCCGAGCGTCGGAATGCCGATATCGAAAATCGCACCATCAAACGGCGGCGGCTCGGCGTGCACGGAGGCAGGCCCTCCCGAAATAATGATTCCCTTTGGCGCCGCCTTGCGCACATCTGCGGCTCGCACCGTCGCGGGATCGGCGACCAGGCAGTAGACGCCAATGCGCGCGAGCTCCCGCACAATGAGATGGTCGAATTGCGAGCCCATCGAAAAGAGCAGCACGAAAGAGGTCGCTTTACGCACGCGTAACTCCTCGGAGAGCGACGCGAGCGCTTCCGGCGTCGCTTTTCTGAATGTCGTCAACATGCCACCACTGTAGCAGATACGGCGAGGCTTGAACGTCGTTGCCGCTCTTCATGGCAGGTTCATGCCAGTGTGGATAACTGTCTTGCGGTAGGGTATAGTGGTGTATATTTTAGCGTAGTGGGATAAAGTGGGATACAGGGAATCATCGTATGACTGGGCTTCTCATCGGAGAATATGAGCACACGCTTGACGAAAAGAAGCGCATTTCGCTTCCGAAGAGTTTTCGCTCGGCACTAGGGAAGCGTCTCGTCCTCGCGCGAGGGCTCGACAATTGTCTCTACATCTATTCACGCAGCGCGTGGGATACCGTGGCGGAGAAGTTGCAGTCGCTCTCAATGGGGAAGTCAGAAACCCGCGGCTACAGCCGCTTGCTCCTCTCGGGAGCGGCGGAGGTGGAAGTCGATGGAGCAGGGCGCATTCTCATTCCGGAACACCAGATAGCGCATGCGGGCCTGAAAAAGAAAGTCGTATTTACCGGCGTGTCGGATCACATCGAAGCATGGGACGCCGATGCGTGGAAGGAATACAAGTCTCGCATTGAGAAGCAAGCGGAGAAAATGGCCGAGACGCTCGGAGAAATAGGCGCCCTGTAATACCCGATATCCGCTCGGCCAAGAGTGACGGCTCGGGATAGCTGGAGGAACATCTAATATCGTCATGCGCACGCGACCTACAGATTCCTCCAGCGATCCGGTGCCGCCACCTTCCGGCAAGGGGCCGGAGGAGACGCATCGACCTGTCCTTTTACATGAAGTCATAGACGTGCTCGCCCTTGAGCCCGATGACGTTGTCTTGGACGCGACTCTCGGCGGGGCAGGGCACGCGCGAGCCATCCTCGAGCGGCTTGGTGAGCGCGGCGCCTATATCGGCATTGATGCTGATGCGCGCGCCATACGCGACGCGCAGCGCGCGCTTCAAGGCAGCGAGGCAACCGTGCACCTAGTAGAAGGGAACTTTCGCGACGCGCGCACCATCATGGCCGCGCTCTCGGTGCCGCGCATTACGAAAGCCCTATTCGATCTCGGGTGGAGCAGCGCACAGCTTGGAAGCGGCCGGGGATTTTCGTTCATGGCTGATGAGCCGCTGCTTATGACGTACAGCGAAAAGCCGGCAGATGCCGCAGAGAGCGCGCGCACCATCGTCAATTCGTGGGCCGAGGAGAGTATCGCCGATGTGCTGTGGGGCTGGGGCGGCGAACGCTACGCGCGCCGCATCGCGAAGGCCATCGCCGCAGCGCGCACGAGCGCGCCTATCGATACATCGCGCGAGCTTGCGGAGATAGTCGCGAGCGCAGTGCCAGCGGGGTACCGAAGAGGCAGGACGCATCCCGCCACGAAGACATTTCAAGCGCTGCGCATCGCCGTCAACGACGAGATGGGCGCGCTCGATGAGGGCATACGGGCCGCCTGGGAGCTGCTTGAGAGGGGAGGTCGGCTTGCCGTCATCACCTTCCACTCGCTTGAGGATCGCGCCGTCAAGACGCTGCTGCGCGAATGGGCGAGCGCAGGCGAGGCAGAGCTTTTGTTGAAGAAGCCGCTTCGGGCGACAAAGGAAGAGTTGCGGGAGAACCCGCGGGCACGAAGCGCAAAGCTGCGAGCCGCGCAAAAGCGCATTTGAAACTGAAAAAACACCATGAAATCGCACTCACTACAATCAAAAAAAAGCATACTCGGCATCCGCGGCCGCGCGGTGCTGTTTGAATTTGCATACGAAGAGCGGCTATTCCGCTTTCTCGCGGCGATGGTCTTCGTCGCGCTTGGTGCCTATGTATTTCTCGTCGGGGTATCCATATTGCACGTTATCGAACGTAAGGAAGCGGTGGCGAAAGCAACCGCATTGCGCAGCGCTGTCGGCGAGTTGGAGCGCGAGTACTTCGCGCTTTCGTCGAGCGTTGTTCCCGAGAGGGGCGCGGCGCTCGGTCTTTCGCCCGTGCGCGCGACCGATTATGTTCACCGGCCCGGAGCGGTCGCCCTCGACGCACCGCGGAGCAGACAGTAGCATGCGCCCGACGCGGAGCACTTTGGTATGAGCGCTGCATATGCACCTCGAGCACGGCTTCTTGTTCGGGTGCGCATACTGTGCGCACTTTTCATTCTTGTAGCGCTGCTGCTTATTACACGGCTGTACTTCGTGCAGATAGTGCATGGAGACATGCACCGCCAGAGCGCCGAGGGCCAATATGTTCAGGCGGCATCCGACATCCAAAGCAGGAGAGAGATACGGTTTACGCGGCACACGGGGGAAGAGGTAGCGGCGGCAATCATGCAGACCGGTTGGCGCGTCGCGATACACCCCGCACAGCTTGAGGACAGTGCGCACGCGTACGAAATGTTACGCGGCGTCGTGCAGATCGACGAGGAGCGCTTTTACGCAAGCGCTGCAAAGATCGACGACCCGTACGAGGAAGTTGCGTTCAGGGTCTCCGACAGCGAGGCGGCGGCTGTGCGCGCACTGAAGCTTCCGGGCGTCACGACAGTCCGAGACGAATGGCGTATGTATCCGGCCGCTGAGCTCGCGGCGCAGACCATTGGGTTTGTCGGGTATCGCGGCGAGCGCCGCGCGGGGGTGTATGGATTGGAGCGCTACTACGAGGACACGCTCAAGCGAGCAGATTCGAAACTGTACGTAAACCCATTTGCTGAAATATTCGCGAACGTGCAGGCGGCGCTCGCATCAGATCCGGCGGCGCATGAGGGTGATATCATTACTTCGATCGAGCCGGCGGTGCAGACGCGGCTTGAGGATACGCTGCGCGCGGTTATGGAGTCCTTCGCCCCGAGGATGGCCGGAGGCATAGTTATGGAACCTTCAAGCGGCCGTATCATTGCGCTCGCCATACATCCGACCTTCGACCCGAACACGTTCAACACCGTTGAGGATCAGACCGTGTTCTCAAATCCGCTGGTAGAATCTGTGTACGAGATGGGCTCCATTATGAAACCGCTTACCATCGCGGCGGCCATTGATGCAGGTGCTATCACGCCGAATACTACCTATGAAGACAGGGGATTTGTGATAAAGAGCGGAAAGCGCATATCGAATTACGACGGTCGTGCACGCGGCGTCGTGGACATGCAGCAGGTTCTCGGACAATCATTGAACACGGGAGTGTCATTCGCCGTCGATAGGATGGGTAAAGAAACATTCGCGCGCTATATCGAGGCGCTGGGGCTCGGTGAGGAGACGGGTATCGATTTGCCGAACGAGGCTGCCGGGAACATCCGCGCCCTCGCGGGAAGCGTGGATGTCGATTATGCGTCTGCTTCCTTCGGGCAAGGCATTGCATTTACACCAATCGCCATGGTGCGCGCCCTCGCGACCCTCGCGAACGGCGGTGCGCTGCCCGAGCCGCACATCGCGACCGCCGTGCGCTATCCAAGCGGCATCGTGCGGCCGCTCGCGCGCGCGAATGCGCGGCAGGTTTTCTCGCCTGAGACAGCGACGCAAGTGACCGACATGCTCGTTACAGTATATGACGAGTCGCTCCTGGGCGGGGAGCTTAAGGTCGAACGGTACTCCATTGCGGCAAAGACAGGTACCGCGCAGATCGCCAACCCGCACGCGGGCGGCTACTATGCCGACCGCTACCTGCACTCGTTCTTCGGGTACTTTCCCGCTCATGAGCCGCGATTCATAGTCCTGCTGTATGCAATCGAACCGAAGCGGGAGATATATGCATCCGCAACGCTTGCGCGGCCATTCTCCGCGCTTGCCGATTTTCTCATACGGTACTATGAGATTCCGCCCGACAGGTAGAGTGATGCGGTTTCGGCGGTAGCAGAGGCCAAAATAATTACAGCACAAACATGCAACAGGTACTTACATGGTTTGTTATCCAAGTGCTCTCGTGGGAAGCGCGGCTCGTGTTGCGCCGCCGTCGGCCGCGCATTATCGCTGTCACGGGAAGCGTGGGAAAAACAACGACCAAAGATGCCATATTCGCCGCGCTTGAGGGCGACGTGTATGTGCGCAAGAGCGAGAAGACCTACAACAACGAGTTCGGCGTTCCACTTACCGTGCTTGGCGAATACTCCGCGTTGCGCAGCCCGCTAGGGTGGCTTGGCATCTTTGTGCGGGGGCTCATAACCATTTTCGGCTCGCAGCCGTACCCTGCGTGGCTCATTGTCGAGGTTGGTGCGGACCGCCCGGGAGACATTCGGCGCATTGCGCGTTGGCTGCGGCCTGATATCGCGGTCATTACGGGGGTGCCGGAGATTCCGGTACATGTGGAATTCTTCCGCTCGCCCGAAGAGGTGGTTGAGGAGAAGGCCGCGCTCGCTGAGGAGATGCGGCACGACGGGACACTTATCATCAACGGCGACGATGAGCACACGCGTAGTGTGCGCGAGCGGTTTCGCGCGCGGACAGTATCGTATGGGTTCTCAGACGAGTGCGACGTCATCGCGAGGCGCTGTGAGATCGCGTATGAAGGAAGCGCGCCGGTCGGCGTTCGATTCCGTGCGGAACGTTCGGGTGCATCGCTGCCCGTTTTTGTTCGCGGCGCGCTTGGGAGGCCGCGCGTCTACGCGGCGCTCGGGGCGCTTGCCGTGGCAGAGGCCGTCGGGTTGGATCTTGTGTCAGCGGCGGGCGCGCTCGCTAAATGGGAGCCGACGCCCGGCCGTATGAGGATACTGCCCGGTATTCGCGGCTCTCTTATAATCGACGATACGTATAACTCATCGCCGGCGGCAGCACTTGCCGCACTCGAGACGCTCGCGGAGATGAAAAGCGCCACGAAGCGCATCGCGGTATTGGGAGACATGCTGGAGCTTGGGAAATGGAGCGCAGAAGGACATCGGCAGGTAGGGGAGCGGGCAGCGAAATGTGCAGACATGCTCGTAACTGTGGGCTTTCGCGCACGCACCATTGCAGAAGCGGCGCGCGATCACGGGATGGGAGATATGAGCGTCCGGCAGTACGAGCAGTATGAAGCGGAGCGCGCGGGCAAGGAGCTGGAGCCGGAGATGCAAGAGGGGGTCGTAGTGCTCGTAAAGGGCTCGCAATCAATGCGGATGGAGCGCACCGTGCTCGAGATCATGGCCGAGCCGGAGCGCGCAGGCGAGCTGCTTGTCCGCCAGGAGCCCGAGTGGCTCGCGCGTTAGACCGCTCTAGAGCGTGCAGGTAAGCGCCTGCAGGTGGCTGTCATTTCTCGCCAAAATGTGCCAAACAGCGTCTCCGTAACTATCAACACCCGCACATACTTAAGTATATGCGGGTATGTTACTTTGGGGAGGTGGCGGCGAGAAAGGTCAAAAGCACAAGGAAGCTGGAGCGGCATTTCAAGGGGGTAGCGAACCACCGGCGTATTCAGATACTGCTGCTTATAGCAAAGCAGCCGGGTATCATACAAGACGACATCATCGAGGAGCTTCAGGGAAATCAGAAGACGATAAGCGAGCATGTGAGGCGGCTGGTCATCGCGGGGCTTATCGAAAAGAAATACGCGGGCCGAACACTTCAACACGAGCTGACGCCGTATGGGAGGATATTCGTCGACTTCATTACATCCTTCGCGAACATGTCTCCATAAGGGAAACCTATCAGAGAGGCATGCCAATGTAGAAAACCCGCATATACTTAAGTATGTGCGGGTGTGTTAAGGGGGTGAGGAAGAGAAAGGCGGTGGGTGAGTTGGAAAGTGTGCGGACTTTTAGTATTATTTCGTGGACGGCCCTATCGTCTAGCGGTTAGGACGCTACCCTCTCACGGTAGAAACCGGGGTTCGATTCCCCGTAGGGTCACC
>PFBM01000006.1:11046-11299 GCA_002773285.1 Candidatus Kaiserbacteria bacterium CG10_big_fil_rev_8_21_14_0_10_59_10 | reverse complement strand
GCGGCACCAGAAGCCACTGGAGGAACATGCGTACGCGGGCGATAGCGCCGTGACGCTCTGGTTTTTCCGGAACCAGACGCATGCCGTATACCGCAAGGAAGACAAGCCCGAACATCGCGGCGGTCAGAAACCATGATGAGACGATTGGCAGGTTGTACGACAGGACTGTTGCGTTGAACGCGGCGCCGCCAATCAAAAGCGGAAGCCACCCGACCGCAAACAAAAAGAGGGGCTGTACGGCGAGAGACCATGC
>PFBM01000006.1:10688-11031 GCA_002773285.1 Candidatus Kaiserbacteria bacterium CG10_big_fil_rev_8_21_14_0_10_59_10 | reverse complement strand
GAAGAGCATCTGCGCTTTCTTGCCAAAAGGAATGCGCGGATTCTTTATGAAATGGAACATGAGGTAGGGGATGTTCTCGGCGCTCCCATACATCCACCGGAGATGTTGTCTGTAGAGACGCGCAAACGTTGAGAGAAACGTCGGGCCCACATTGGCGTCCATCGAAACCGGATAGGAAATCGGCACGACCTTGTATGCGCCGTCGTAAAACATGAAGAGGTTGAAGAAGATGCGAGAATCCTCGTTCACCATATTTCTTTGCCAGTAGCCGGCTTCGACCAGAGCCGAGAGCGGTATGGCATGAGACGAAAATGTCGACAGGCGCTCAGGCCGCTCCTGCTGA
>PFBM01000006.1:0-10564 GCA_002773285.1 Candidatus Kaiserbacteria bacterium CG10_big_fil_rev_8_21_14_0_10_59_10 | reverse complement strand
AGTACCAGGTGAGGCACCCAAAGTAGTGCGGGTACACCACCGTATCAATATCGAAGGCGGACACGAGTACGTTGCGGTAGTCGATGCGGCGCGCATCCAGAAAGCCGACCCGCGCCGCCTCCGCGGCATGGGAGAGGTTTGCGCCTTTGCCTGGCAGCTCCCCGGGAAGGCCATCAGGATGTACGGTCACTAAAAAATCAAGGAAACGGGAGCCGTATGTCTCCTGTATGCGCCTCGCGACGCGCACCTGCTCTTCTCCGGCTCGCGCTTCGACTGAAAGCACGACCGCTATACGCTTCGGGTCCCATTTTGCCTCCAGGATAGCGCGAATGCTTCCCTCGACGACTTCGTAGGGTTCGCTGGAAAACGGGAACAGGACGAGGTGCACTATCTTTTCGTGCTTGAGGCCCGAAAGGCGCGCGTTCCAATCAAGCGACATATTGTGGCGGAGGCGGCGCATGTTGTGGCGCAGGTGAATGGAAAGAAAGCCCACCTTAAATAACCAATACATCGCGAACACAATGGTGAAGTATGCCGCGATCGTCGGGTAGAGCAGCGCGAGCAAAACCAGCGCCGCCAGTGTCGCGATAGAAAGCGCGCCGGGCAGCATCTCGAAGGCGCGGTAGAGCGTGCGGTCGCGCCCCGAAAGGTCCGTGGCTCGGGCCACGTGCAGATACCAATAGGGGTCGCGCGCCGCATTCTCTTTTGCGGCTGATGCCTCTGCATACCTCTTCGACTGTTCCATGCGGTAGCCACCGGTCGGATTCGAACCGACGACCTGCTGTTTACAAAACAGCTGCTCTAACCAACTGAGCTACGGTGGCGCTTTGCTATAGTACCTGCTCGAACGAAGGGCCGCAAAATACTAGAGCGTTTCGCCATTTTGCTCGGCGCTCTTGCGGGCGCGGCGTACCCGCTTCTCCTTCGGCGGCTCGGTCGCGATAGTCGGCCGCTCGCCCACCTGCATGAGAAACTCCGAGCGCGGCTCCGCTGGTGTGAAGCTTCTCTTGTAGGAGACGAGGTCGGCGAGGCGATGCGCCTGGCCGGAAGCCGCCTGGGCAAGGTGCGCGAACGCGCGCACGAGGAGCGCGAACAGCTCGCGCAAGAGCGCGAGCGCCCGCGGCGGCGCATGCGCGAGCCACTCCCCGAGCGCCATAAGCGCCTGCTTCAGCGCGAGCGCGAGCTCATCTGCTCGCCGCCGCGCGTCAAGGGCGACGCGCGCGCCGCGGCGCTCCTCCCATGCGCGAAGCGCAAGGAGCGCTACGATGCCGCAAAATGAGGCGGTGAACGTAACAAGCGCGGCCGTCATACTATCTCACCGATAAGCGCTCCATCCGTACAACTTGTATTTTCTCGCCGAATTTCTGTACTCCCTGCTCGATGTACTGTCGCACCGTCATCGACTGATCTTTCACGAACGGCTGTTCCATGAGGACTTTCTCCGCAAGGTATTGGTCCAGCTTCCCGGAAACCGCATTCGCCCGCGCATGCTCCGGCACGCTCGCCGCCTCCTTCGCAAACACCTCGCGCGCGGCGGCGGTGTCGGCCTCCGACACGTCGTCTTTTGAGATGAACTGCGGCGCCATAGCTGCCACATGCATCGCGATGTCGTATGCCATGCGCTTGAATTCCTCGTTCTTAGACACAAAGTCCGTTTCGCACGCCAGAACGACCGCGCCTACGACGGAGCCGCCCGCGTGCGTATAGGCGGCAGCGGTGCCCGCAGCGAGCTCGCGGTCGGCTTTCTTTGACGCAACGGCCGAACTTGCCTTCCGCAGAATGACTTTCGCCTTCTCGACATCTCCCCCCGCCTCTTCAAGCGCCTTCTTGCACTGCATGACGGACACGCCTGTCTCATCGCGCAGCTGTTTTATGAGGTCTGTGGTTATTTCCATACGTATATTGTACTAAAACACGCGCCGATGCGCACACGATGCGCACGCACGAGAGCGCGCTAGGACGCGGCGTCCGCCTCCGTTTTCGGCTGTTGTGCGGCCGCTCTCTTACCCTCTTGGTACGCCTCCGCGACCCGCTCAAGCACGTGCTTCACGCTTTTTACGGATGTGTCGTTACCGGGAATAGGATACTGCACCTGCGAGAAATCGCAGTCGGTGCTTGCGAGCGCGATGACGGGTATGCCGAGCTGATTGGCTTCCCGCACAGCGGTAGATTCATGGCGCGTATCGATGACGAAGAGCGCACGCGGGAGGTCGGTCAGAGAAACGATGCCGCCGAACCGGCGCTCAAGCTCGTCTATTTCCCGGTCGATAAGCAGGCGTTCACGCTTGGTGTATTTGCCGAGCTCGCCGCGTTCGCGCTCGCCGAGAAGCTTTTCAAGCCGCTCGACCCGCTTTCGGATGTTCTTGAAATTCGTGAGCGTACCGCCTATCCACCGCCCCGCGACGTACGGTGCGCCGATTGCTTCGGCAGTCGCCTTCAGGTGCGCCGCCACTTCACTCTTGCCGCCAACGAAGAGCACTGCGCCACCGCTTCTCGCACATTCGGCGAGAAACTCACGTGCGCGCTCAAGCCGCCGCGCCGTTTCTTCGAGATCGAATACATCCGCACGGTCCTTCGTGCCATAGATGAACGGCGTTGCTGAAGGGTGCCTGCGCGAGCGTGCGTACCCCATGTGTACGCCCGCATCCTGCAATGTTTGCATATCCAAATTCGCTCCTGACATATTCGTAAAGTGGCTAGGACTGTACCAGATAGAGCGCCGAGGCGCAACTTACGCCGCCTCCGCATCGGCCGCCGCGAGCGCATCAAGGATAGGGTCGAGTCTGCCTTCCATGATCCCTTCGATGTCCGACCATGACTTCTTGAGCCGATGGTCGGTTATCCTATCCTGCGGAAAGTTGTAGGTTCGTATCTTCTCCGAGCGGTCGCCCGTGCCTATTTGCGCCTTTTTATCCTCGGCGCGCACGCGGGCCTCTGCTTCATCTTGGTGTTGCTGCAAACGGCTCATAAGTAGCCGCATTGCTTTCTCTCGGTTCTGCTGCTGGCTCCGCTCCGAAGTACACTTCACCTCTATGCCGGTGGGGCGGTGCACGAGCCGTACCGCCGTCTCGACCTTGTTGACGTTTTGCCCGCCTGCGCCACCGGAGCGTGTGAAGGCCATCTCGATGTCTGCTGGATTAATCTCGATCTTGGTGCGTTTGTAGAGCGGCAAAATAGCGACGGACGCAGTCGAGGTGTGCACGCGGCCGGCCTTCTCAGTCGCAGGAACGCGCTGCACGCGGTGCACGCCCGTTTCCCACTGGAGCACGCGATAGCAATGTTCGCCTTTTATCTCGAACTGCGCCTCTTTGTAGCCGCCAAGCGACGCGCGCGATTCTTCTAGCGTGCGCCAGCGCCATCCGCGTGCCTCCGCGTAGCGCTGATACATGTGGGCGAGCTCCTCCGCGAAAAGCGAGGCCTCTTCGCCGCCCACTCCTGCGCGCACCTCGAGGACGAGTTCATTCGGCCATTCGCGCTCATCGGCGCGGCCGACAACCTCTTCAATCTTGCCGAGCAGGGCCTCCTTCTCTTTCTCAATATCCGCCAGCTCTTTTTCCACAAGCTCTTTCATCGAGGCATCGACCTCCGCCAGATCCGCCGCGTCGCGCTCAGCCTGTGAAAGACGCTTCCACTCTTGTACGAGGTATGCGACGCGCCTGTCGTCCGCGTACGCCTCAGGGTCAATGCGTGTTTTCTCTGCCATACGTACAAGTATAGCGCGGCCCGCCGATCTCGGCGGGCCGCGCTATAGCTCCAGCGTTATTTCTTCGATGCGCTCTCCGCCTTCTTATCCTTCGCGGCGGCGGGTTTGCCGGCCTTGGCTTTGGCGGCGGCGGTGCGCGCCTTGAACTTCTCGACGCGACCTGCCGTGTCGATTGTTTTTGCCTGTCCCGTATAGAAAGGATGTGACGCGCTTGAAATCTCCACTTTGTAGAGGGGGTACGTCTTGCCGTCTTCCCATGTATCGGCTTCCTCGGTGGCGATGGTAGAGCCGATGAGAAAACGCTTCCCTGCCGTCACGTCCTCAAAAATAACGGCCCGATACTCTGCCGGATGTATATCTTTTTTCATGTCCCACGAACATACCACAAAGGGCCGGAGGTGCCAAGTTCGAGGCGCCCTTACCTGCCCTCGAGCACCGCGATCTGCTTTTCGAATTCAGCGGCGTGATTCTGCACGCTCGAGGCATACGATTGCGCGCCCGTATTCGCGCTGCAACCCCGTCCTGAATAGTATCGGCATGACGCTTCCCGCTCCGCCGTCGTGCCGCCTTTTCCGGCGCCAAGATCCCCAAGGTATACCGCCGAGGCGATGAACGCTGTGCGCGGGCTCCACGGATTAGGTGTTGCCTGGCCCGTCAGGCGGCCGACGCGGTCCTTGAAGAGCATCCATGTCGAAGGGATGAACTGCGCCGGCCCCATCGCGCCGCCCCACCCGAGCGGGTTGCCGGCATTGTCGTACCACGGCTGCCAGCAGGAGACCCGCGTGTTGAACGGGTCGAGGCCCAGCTCCTTCGTGATGATATTCATAAAAGGATCGACGTCGCGGTTCGGATGCATGGTTCGCGGCATGGGCCGCCCGGTATTCGCCCCCTTGCCATCCCCCTTGTTCGGGTCATTGGTCAGCAGGCACTGCCCGACGTTGCGTCCGAGCCGTGATTCCGTCTGCAATACGCCCAGAAGGAACGCCGGCCGCACGCCCGTGAGCGCGGATGCTTCCTTTGCATACTCGTACGCAACGCCGAACGAGATGTCGGTGGAGTCGGCGAGTTCGAACAGCATGGCGCGTATTTGCGCGGCGGTTTGCTGCCGCTCCGCGATAAGCTTCTGGTACTCCTGTTCTTGACCCTTCGTTACGGAAAGTATTTGTTGCTTCTCACGCTCCTGCCGCTCGATATTCTGCCGCTCTAGCACTTGGAATTGCCGCAATTGCGCCTCATCCATGTGCCGGCTTTCAAGCGCCGCTTTGCGGCTCGCGAGATCGGCGCGTACTTCAGCAAGTTCACTGAAAGTCGCGTCCATGGCGTTGTGTATCTGCTCGAATGAGTCGATGTCCGCAAATACCTGCGATATATTGCCGTGTGAGAGGATGAGCTGCACCAGTGACATGTCGTCTATCTCGCGCGTCTTCCGGATCAGCTGCGCGAGCGACTGCGCCCCCTTTGCAACGCGCTCATCGAGCGCGCGTATCGACGCTTCCTTTTGGGCAATGTCGTCCCTGATATTAGAAATGGCAATGTCCCGTCGCCGTATGGCGAGCTGCGCCGCCGCTATCTCCGCGTCGAGTATCGCAATATCGCGCTCAAGCGACTGCCGCGCCCCCTGCAGAACCGTTAGGTCCGAGCGCTTCGCAAGGATATCCGCCTCTATCGCCGCCAATTCGCGCTCCAACCGAAGCCGCCGCTCCTCGGCACTCTCCGCAAGTGCCACGCTCGGCACATGCAGCAGGACAAGTAGGAAAAGCGCGCAGACCACGGCAACGAAAACGGCGTGCGGCATGCGCACGACGCGCAGCGTTTCTCTGTGCATACGATGAGTATACATTCTATCGCGACGCTCTTCCATTTTATTCATCCACGCGTATGCTTCATGAACACAGGTGCCTGCACGCGTGAGTAACGAATGAAGACGCCCAGCCATCCATGCGCTTTCATGCGCATGCGGGACGCGGCAACGAAGCCGCGCGCGGCGCGAAAAACGAGTGAGTGCTCCTCTACTCCTCTTTCTTCTCTCCCGCTGCAGCGGCTTCCTCTTCGGAAGGAGCGGCGCCTTCCTCCGGCGCGGCGCCTTCCTCCGGCGTCGGTGCCTCCTCCTTTTCTTCCTCGAATGCGGTGACGGAAACAACTATCTCGTCCGGATTGGTCAACAGCTCGGCGGAAGGGGGGAGCGCGATTTCCTTTGCGGTGATATGGTCTCCCACATTTTCTAGCTTCGAGAGGTCGACGGGAAGCTCGTGGGGCAGCTCTGCGGGGGCGACCTCTATCTCTATCTCGTGCAACGTCTTCACGACGATGTGGCCAAGTTTCTCCGCAGGCGCGGTGCCTTCGAAGCGCAGCGGTATCTCGATCTCCACCTTCTTACCCTTTTCGAGCACGTAAAAGTCGGCGTGCAGCGGCTTGTTGGTGACGGGGTGCAGCTGCACGTCGTGAATGAGCGTCTCCTTTTCGCCGGAAGCGCCGGTGAGCTTGACGATGGTGGTCTCGCCCGCTTCGCGCCACACTTTCTCGAATTTCAGCGCGTCAATGGCGACGGGCGTCGCCGCCTCTTTCGGGCCGTAAAACACTGCCGGGACAAGCCCGCGCTTGCGCAGGTCGTCGGGAGAATCATTGGCCTCTCGCGCAGAGACCTCAAGCACTTGCATCATCATAGGGCGGCAGGATACAAGACAACTGAAGCGATGTAAAGCGCTCGGGGCGCTAGCGCCCCGCAAAAAGCCGTATGTGCTTCTCCGCCGCTGCACGCACTCCCTCGACGCCCTTTGCGAGGAACTTGTACGGGGCTATCTCCTCCGGAGCCGCCTTCAACGCCTCCTCGATGCCGGCGCGATACGCGATGCGGATATCCGTGTTCACGTGGATTATCGCGCAGCCAGCGCGCGCCGCTTCTCGGAAATCCGCGTCCGTCGAGCCCGAACCGCCGTGAAGAACGAGCGGAACGCCGGCGGCGTCACGCACGCGCTCGATACGCGGGATGTCCAACGCGGGCGATGCGCCGCTTTTCAAGCGGCCATGCATGGTGCCGACCGCCGGCGCGAGAAGATCCACTGCCGTTTCGCGCACGAAACGCGCAGCCGTGTCGGGATCGGTCAACTCCTCGTCCATGTCCTCCGGCGGCGCGTCGAGAAGCTTCGATGAGATGCCTATCTGCCCCAGCTCGCCCTCCACGAGCACGTCGCGGCCGCTTTTGCGCGCATACTCCACCGCGCGGCGCGTTTCGCGTATGTTCTCTTCGAGCGGAAGATGGCTGCCATCGAAAATGACGGAGTCAAACCCCGCATCGATCGCCGCCGATACGGAATCAAGCGAGCGTACGTGGTCGGCATTGAGAAAGACGGGAAGGCCGTCCTCGCGGGCGGCGCGGGCGAGGGCGACCGCAGCGCCTCTTCCGAGGAATGCCATTTCGCCTTCGGATACGCCTACCAAGACGGGCATGCCTGCTTCTTTCGCGGCCGCGACTATCGCGTTGAACTGATTGGAGTCGGAAATGTTGAAATGCCCGAGCGCATACGCGCCCTCGTCCGCGGCCCCCACCGCCTCACGCAACGAAACCATGAGCTACATAGTACCATGCTCATGAAGCCCGCTTGAGGCCGCCTCTCTCTTCACACTCGTGGGGAAAACTGGCCTGTCGAAAGGGTATATACTGTGTCGCATAGCTATGGCCGACAAACTTGATTTCATCGCCTTCGGCGACATAACGACCGACGCGTTCATCCGCCTCAAGAACGCGCGCGTCCACTGCAAGATAAACGACGAGGACTGCGAGATATGCATGCCGTTCGGCACGAAGATCCCCTTCGAATCGGTAACCGAAGTGCTTGCCGTCGGTAACGGCCCGAATGCGGCCGTCGCCTGCGCGCGCCTGGGCCTTCAGAGCGGGCTCGTCGCGCATGTCGGCGGAGACGCAAACGGCGAAGCGTGCCTTGCCGCGCTCAAGGAGCGCGGCATCTCAACGGAATTTATCGAACGGCATCCCGACCTGCGCACCAACTACCACTACATTCTCCAATACGAGGCAGAGCGCACCATACTCATCAAGCACGAACTCTACCCATACAAGCTTCCGCAATTCCCCGCGCCGCCAGCATGGTTCTACCTCACCTCGCTTCCCGAGGAGTCGCTCGAGTATCAGCTGGACATCGCACGCTACGCCGCCGAGAACGGCGTCAAGCTCGCGTTCCAGCCGGGCACGTACCAATTGAAGCTCGGCCCGGAGAAGCTCGCCGACGTGTATCGCGCAGCGGAAATATTCTTCTGCAACAAAGAAGAGGCGCAGCTTATACTCGGCACAAAAGAGAGCGACACTAAGAACCTGCTCGCCGGCATTCATGACCTCGGCCCCAAGATACCCGTCATCACCGATGGGAGGAATGGCTCGTACATACTCGACGAGACCGGCGCATACCACGCACCGATGTACCCCGACCCGGCGCCGCCCGTTTCGCGCACGGGCGCGGGAGACGCGACCGCGGCAACGACCGTGGCATACATCATAAAGGGACTCGAGCCGAAGGAGGCGCTCCTGCGCGGGCTTATAAATGCGGCCGCCGGCGTGCAAGCCGTCCATGTGCAGCTCGGCACGCTGCGTGAGGAAGAACTCGAAGAGTGGTACGGCCGGCGTCCCGCGGATTTCAAGGCGAACACTCTCTAGAGCCGCCTACTGCACCCTAGCCGCGCGCGCGGCGGGCTGCGGCTTTGCGCGCGGATTCGATGATGTGCGCGGCGTCCATACGGTAGTGCGCGATAAGCTCATCCGGCGCGCCTGATTGGCCGAAACTGTCCTGTACCCCCACGAACTCGATCGGGGTCGGCGCCTCGCGCGCGAGGCATTCCGCGACCGCGCCGCCCAAACCGCCCTGCACCTGATGCTCCTCGATCGTGACGACGGCGCCCGCCTCGCGCGCGAGGCGCACGAGCGTTTCCGTATCCAAGGGCTTTATGGTGTGCACATTTACAACAGCGCTCGCTATCCCCTCCTTCTCCAGCTCGCGTGCGGCAAGAAGCGCATTGTGGACGAGCGGCCCCGTCGCAAAGAGCGCGACCGTAATTTCTCCTGCGCGCCACAGCACATTCGCCTTCCCCACCTCAAAAGGCGTGTCCGCCGTGGTAAAAACAGGCGTCTTCTCCCGGCCGAACCGCAGGTATGCGGGGCCCTTAAGGCGCGCGGCAGAGAGGGTCGCCTTGCGCGCTTCCTCCGCATCGCACGGGCTGAAGACGGTCATGTTCGGCATCGCGCGCATGAGCGCGATGTCCTCAAGCATCTGGTGCGTCGCGCCGTCGGGCCCTACGGAAACGCCGGCGTGCATGCCGCACACCTTCACCGGCACGTTGTTGAGCGCGATGGTCGTGCGTATCTGTTCCCAATTCCTACCCGGTGAGAACGCAGCATACGAAGTGATGAAAGGTATCTTGCCGTAATTCGCCATACCCGCGGCGACGGTCGCCATGTTCTGCTCGGCGACGCCCATCTCGACAAAACGCTCCGGAAACTCTTTTTGGAACCACTCCGCGCGCGTACTCTCCGCAAGGTCGGCAGACAAGACGACCACGCGCTCATCCGCTTTTCCCGCCTCCACGGCGCCCTTCCCGAAGCCGTCGCGCGTCGGAAGCTTCTCGGGGTCGTCGAAGAAACCCTCCGCAAGGCGCATGTCGGGGTTGATGCTCATATGTCCAGCAGTTTCAAACCGGTGCCGTCATCGTATGTGCGCTTCAGTGCGACGGGAAACGGCGTCAAAAACACTTCAAGCGTCACGGCGACCTCCGCCTCCTTCAGATGCCCTCCGTGCGCGCGGTTCTCCGTATCGGAGAGCGTGAGGTGCACGTGCAGGAACGGCGCTTCGTCAACAAGCGCGATATTGCCAGTCATGGAGATGACCTCCATATCACCGGGATAGGACTTGAAAAAGTACTCGCGCTTTTCCAGGTCATAGTATCCCATTTCCGTATTTCTAACCGCGCCTATTCCCTGCAGAAAACCGCCTTGCAGGCCGCGTGTTTTGCAGAATTCGGTGAGTGATTCCATCACCTTCTCGCCGCGCGAGAGTTTGATAACAAAACCGGTTTCGACATCCCGTACGTGCATAGGGTTATTCATGCTCGCTCCGCACCTTCCCGCCGAGTGTGCGCAGCTCATGCAGAAATTTCTTCGCTTCTTCCGAAGACGGGGGCTTCCCGTGCCAGCGAAAATCATTCTCTATCTCCCGCACACCCTTCCCCGGAATGGTGTGCGCGATGATGACCGTCGGTTTGTGCTGGATGGCCGCCGCTTCGCCGCATGCGGCGACGAACTGCGGAATATTGTGCCCATCCACCTCAAGGACGTGCCAGTTGAACGCCTCATATTTCCCGCGCAGCGGCTCAAGCGGCATGATGTCTTCCGTGTAGCCGTCTATCTGTATGTTGTTGCGGTCGATGATGGCGGTGAGGTTCGAGAGCTTGTGCTTCCCGGCGAACATCGCTCCCTCCCACGTGTTTCCCTCCTGCTGCTCTCCGTCCGACATCGCGCAATACACCCTGAATTTCGCTTTCGCCGGATCGGCAGACGCATCCATGCGCGCCGCATACGCTACTCCGGATGCCTGCGATAAGCCGCTTCCCAACGGGCCCGAGGTGGTCTCGACGCCGGGGAGGCGCTCGCGCTCAGGGTGCCCCTGGAGGCGCGAGCCGAATGTCCGCAGTGTCAGGCATTCCTCTACGGGAAAGTAGCCCGCGTGCGCCATCGCCGCATAGCGACCCGGTGTGATGTGCCCGTTGGAGAGAAGAAGCCGGTCGCGCCCTTCCCACCCCGGCTCACTCGGCCGGTGATTCAGTACGCGGAAGTAGAGCGCCGCGAAAATATCCGCCATG
>PFBM01000017.1:19993-44951 GCA_002773285.1 Candidatus Kaiserbacteria bacterium CG10_big_fil_rev_8_21_14_0_10_59_10 | reverse complement strand
TTTTTTTAGCTGCGCTTCTCGAGCGTCTCAAAAGCCCAAGGTGCGCGTGAGCGCGCCGCTCTCTCCAGCGAGCCATTTCGACGTGTCCAGCTTTATCTCGCGTGCTTTTCCGAGCTCCTTGTATTTCACGCTGCCGTGCGCAAGCGCGTGCTCGAACAGTTTCTTGGTTATCTCTACGTCTTTCAGGCAATAGTGCCGCACCTTATCAACCTCGTCTGCGCGCCACCACCGGAGGGATTGCGCGCCATCGGCACTTTTGCGCTCTCCGAGCGTCGCCGAGGCGACGTCGTCGAGCTTGATGCGCCGCCCCGCGACCTCGTATATCTCCTTCATCAAATCCAGGGAACGGATGCGCGAAAGGTCGCCGGGGTAGTACTTGTTCAAAAGCGGAATATCAAAATGATCGGAGTTGTAGCCGACGAGCATGTCCGTCTGTTCTAGTATTTTCCACAGTTGCGGAAGCTCCTGTTCGAGATAGCACGCGTATTCGCCGGAGAGCGAGTCGTGCACCCCGACGAGTGCGATGGTCAGCTTCGAAGGATCGTATGATTCCGTCTCGCCAAACCAATTCGCCGTTTCAATATCGAACACCACGGTGCGCATATGTACTACCCTAGTGAGCTGAACAGGTGTTCCGCGATACGGTCTGCGGGCAGCGTGATCTCTGCGCCGGATTCGAGATTCTTTACCGTATAGCGTCCGCTGTCGCGTTCCGATTCTCCCACGGCTATAACGAAGGGGATGTTCATCTTATCGGCCTGGCGCACCTGGTCGCCGATGCGCTTGCCGGAGAAGTTGACGGCGACGGTCACGTCCTCGCGGCGCAGGTCCTGGGCGAGTTTGTTCGCGTGCACCATGGCAGAGCGGTCCACGACGCAGAGCATAAGCTCTGTCGCAGGCGCATACCCGGGGAGAAGGCCGTGTGCGTCCAGGAAATCTCGTGCGGTTACATCCCCCATGCCGAAGCCGACCGCCGGTATCTGCTTGCCGCCGAAGTGTGCGAGCAGGTTGTCGTATCGTCCCCCGCCAAAAAGCGACCGGCGATTCTCTTCGCTCGTGTCGTACACTTCGAATACCATACCCGTGTAGTAGTCGAATCCGCGCGTTACCCGCGTGTCTATAGACACGTTGCGTACATCGAACCCCTGGAGTTCGCTGCGCAGTTCTTCTAGGAACGCGGAGCTTGTCGTGCGCTCTAATTTCTCTTCGAGCGCGCGGGCCCGTTCGGCGCCGAGGAGCTCGGCGAGCGCCGCAGGGAAATCATCGAGCTTGTCGCGCTTGTCGAGGAGGCGCGTCGCGGCGGGACGCAGGGTCCCCTCTATCCCGCACTCTTCGTATGCGGCGTCCAAGAGCCGGCGGTCGCTTAGGCGTATCTCAAAGTCGTGTTCGTCGGCACCCATGCTGCGCATGATGAAATGCGCGAGGGCGATGACCTCCGCGTCGGCTTCGATGCCTGCGGCACCCACGATGTCCGCATTCAGCTGCCAGTGTTCACGCAAGCGGCCGCGCTGCGGCCGTTCATAACGGAACATATTCGCGATAGCGTACCAGCGTGCGGGAAAGGGGATTTCCCGCTCACGCGCGGCAATAAGCCGCGCGAGCGATGGCGTCATTTCCGGCCGCAGCGCGACCTCTCGCCCGCCGCGGTCGGTAAAGGTATACATCTGCTCATTCACTATCTCTTCCGACGATTTTCCCCGGTAGAGCTCGACCGGTTCAAGTATCGATGCGCCGTACTCTTCGTATCCGAACAACTCGCACGAGCGCTCCATGTGTTCGAATATGAATCGCTGTACGAACTGGTCTTCTGGATAAAAATCGCGCACGCCCCTGTAGCGTTCGGCCGAGAAAGAGGATCCTTTCGCCATACACGACATTATGCATGAAGAGCGCGGGGAGCAAAAGCGCCCTTGAGAGCGGCGGCCTGCACGAGGCCTTACCGCAGTGTATAATCGGCCCCGCCTATGGCCGCAAAGAGAAACACGGATCAGCTGTACCGCATACAAAAGGCGCGGCGCGGTACGGGGCGCGGCCTGTTTGCCGCGCGTCCCATCAAGAAAGGTGCGTTCATAATCGAGTACACGGGCAAGCACATCCCCACCTCCGTTGCGGACACGCTGGGCACGAAGTATCTCTTTGAGATCGATGAGACATGGACCGTCGACGGCTCGCCGAGAAGCAACACGGCGCGCTACATCAACCACTCGTGCAATCCGAACTGCGAAGCGGTGATAGAGGACGGGCACATTAACATTTATGCGCGGCGGCCCATATCGCGCGGGGAGGAGCTGACGATGGATTACGGGGAAGAGTACTTCGACGAGTTCATAAAGCCAAAGGGATGCCGCTGCGAGGTGTGCGCAACGGTATTGTAGAGATGCGCGAGTAGATGGTATACTCTCGTGCATGAAAAAAGGAACCACTATTTTTTGGCTGGCCATCGCGCTTTTGATAGTCGGCGGCATTGCGGGAAGCGTGTACCTCAAAATGCGACCGGGCCAGTTGGACTCGTTCGCGCAGTGCATCGCCGATTCGGGCGCGACCTACTACGGCGCCTTCTGGTGCCCGCACTGCCAAGCGCAAAACCGGCTCTTCGGCAACTCCAAGCAATACTTGCCCTATGTCGAGTGCTCAACTCCCGATGGCCGCGGACAGACGGACGTGTGCATCGAGCAGGAAATTGCGAGTTACCCGACGTGGGAGTTTGCGGACGGCGAGCGCTTCACGGGCGAGCTAACACTCGCGCAATTGTCGGAGCGCACGGGCTGCGAATTGCCGGAATAGTCTATAGTCCTTAGTCTATAGTCGATTCGAATATACGGCGGATGCGCGGCAGGCGAAACGCATGACAGTCGAAACCCTAAATTTTTTGCTTGCGCTCGGGACGGTGCTGTTGCAGGCCGCAACCATCGGCCTTCTTGCGGCGTTCTTCTTGCGCTCGAGAAGCGCCGTAGCCGCGGAAGTGTCGCGCATAGCACGGCGCTTCGGGGCAGCGACCGGGTTGACGCTTGTTCTCCTGGGCTCTGTGCTCACGCTCGTGTATTCGGAACTTTTGGGTTTCCCGCCATGCCCGTTGTGCTGGTGGCAGCGCGTCTTTTTGTACCCGCAGACGGTTATTTTTGCGCTTGTTCGCTGGACGGGCGAGAGGGTGGTGGCAATATATTCTTTTGCGCTCTCGACGCTGGGGTTGGGCGTTGCTCTCTACCACCATGCGCTTCAGACGCTTCCGGCGGGTTCGCTGCCGTGCCCGGCTGACGGCACGGTAAGCTGCGCGCAGCGCTACGTGTTCGAGTTCGGATACGTTACGTTCCCGCTGATGGCGGCGTCCCTCTTCGCCTTCCTCATCGCGCTCGCACTCTTCACGCTCGGGCACCCACGGGAGGATGATTAGCTGATCGGCCCCCGTATCATGTAGCGCTCGATATCCGAGAGCGTGCCGCCCACCTTTTTTCCCGGATTCAGAATATTTGCAGGGTCCCACAGGCGCTTCACCTCGCCGAAGAGCGCAAGCATGCGTGGGGAGAACATGGTATCCAGAAACGGCGTCCGAATGATGCCGTCGTTGTGCTCGCCGGTCGTAGACCCGTGGAATTCCTTCACCAGAGCGTACACCTTCGGCATAAGTTCCAATATCATTGTATGCGCATCGGGCTGAGAGAGGTTGACGAGCGGAAAGATGTGGAAATTGCCGTCACCGACATGTCCGGTGACCGCGTAAATGAATTTCTCCGCGTCGAGGAGCTCGAACAGCCGCGGCAGGAACTCCGGATAACTCTCGGGAGGGACCACAAAATCGTCGATGAACGGCGCCGCCGTGAGGCCGGGGAGTTTTTTTCGGAGTATGGCGAATGCCTCGCGCCGCACTACCCAGTACTTCTCGCTTCCTCTGCCGTGCGTCATGCGCGTACTAACCGGCAGGTCCTCAAGCGCATGGCGCGTGTCGCGCACCTTGTCTCTCGCGGCTTCGTCCGTATCTTCCGCGAATTCGGCCATAAGGATCAATTTCGGTATGCCGCCGCGAATGACGATGCCGAGCTCCGGAAGGAACGCGAACCCGAGCCGCATGGCCCGAAGAATTCCCATGTTCGCAAGCAGCTGCGGGAGAAGCTTCATTGCGAGCGTGAATGTGTGGTCATCGTATGATTCGAATGACTCGGGGCGGAATTGCATAACACGGCGAACTATTTCGGGCAGTATCTTCAGATCGGAAAGAAAGATGACAAGCATCGCCTTATGCGCCTTCGGCTGCGCGAGCGCGACCCGCGCTTTAGTCACGAGCGCAAGCGTGCCCTGCGAGCCGATGACGAGTTTGGAGAGGTCGAATGTGCCCTGTGTGCGGTCAAAAATCTCCCACAGCGCGTACCCGCCGGAGTTTTTAGACACGACCGGACGCGCGCGCTCTATCTCATCGCCATGCTCTTCTATCATCGCATGCATGCCGCGGTATATCGCTCCCTCGAGCGTTTTCTCGCGCTTCTTTGCCTCGAGCTCCTCGGGAGTGAGCGGCTTGAGGGTGGCCTGAGAGCCGTCGGAGAGGACGACCTCGAGCTCGCGCACCCAATCGCGCGTCTTGCCGTAGCGCAAGGTGAGCTCGCCTCCGGAATCGTTGGCGAGCATACCGCCCAATGCACACAACTCGCGCGAGGCGGGGAAAGAGGGGATAAGGCCAGCGCCGCGCCGGAGCGTTGCCATTTCAAGTTTGCGATAGAAGATGCCGGGTTCGGCGACAACATAGCCGCTCTCCTTGCCATTTTGCTTCGCGACGATATCGATGATGCGATTCATGTGCTTCGTGAAAGAAACCACGACAGAATCGGTGAGTGGGCCTCCCGACATATCGGTGCCGGCGGCGCGCGCCGTGAGCGAAACACGCTCTCCGCGTTCGTTCGACTCGCGCGCGAATCGAACGAGCGCGACGACATCGCGCGCGTCTTTCGGATATACAACAAGCGCAGGCCGGCGCTCGAAAATGCTCGTATCGCGGCTGTGCGCCTTAAGCGTCTCGGCGTCATCCGCGACGTCGCCGTTAATGCGGCGCGCTATCTCCTCGCGCAAAACCATTGCACATAGTATAGCGCATGTACGGCACACTATGGCGGGCAAGAGTGAAGCCGCCCAAGAGGGGCGGCTTCGAGTAAGACAACGAAGATCGCGGGGTCGGTTAGCCGAGGCCGTTGGCCGCGAGGCATTCCTCGATCGCGGCGGCGAACTGCTCGGGGGAGACATCCGGCAGGTTCGCTTCCGCGATTCCGATGAGGAAACCGATCTCCTGCAGCGTCCTGCCGACGCGATGGTCGTCGGCGCGCCGCTGCCACCGCTGCGTGAAGCTGTCGGCGCGCCCCATGGCTCTTTCAAAAACAAGCTGGCGGGTCAGCTCCAAAATGGCGTCCCGCTCCCACCATTTTTCGCGGCACGCGATGGGAAAGTCCGCCGTGCGGCGCGTAGAGCCGCGCGGGATTTCAAGGGTGTCCATGCCGTCCTCCACGGTTGGGGAGTCCAACCTTCACTGTGCCATCATGAAAGGATATGCGCAAGCGGAGTTATGTCGCCCGCAAAAGCGCGTCCAGTATGCGAGCCGTGTCCTCCGGTCCGGACACTTCGCTCGTGCGGATGCCAGTCTCGATGACCGCCGCGTCATTGCCGCCCGGGTAGAGGGAGTCACCGATAAAGAGCATCTCCTTCGGTTCGATGCCGAGCTCTTTTGCGAGCCAGCGGACGCCGTGCGCCTTCGTGATGCCTCTTCGCGTTATATCGACGGTGGTCGTTCCTCCGATGCGCACCTCGCACTCCGGCAGTCTCTCCGACAAGCACTCGAGCAGTTTGCGCCGCTTAGAGCTGTCGGGGTCCCACTCGCGCTTCTCGTGGGCGGGTGCGTCGAGCCCGAGCGCGGCAAAGGCGATGGACGCATCGCGCTCGATTATCCGCGGGCCCCACAGCGGCGCGTCGCGCACCACGTCGGTTTCCTCGATACACTCATTGAGCGTTTTTTTGATGTGCTCGCGCTCCTCGCGCGAGAATCCAAGTGCGTACGTCTCGCGCCACGCGCCGCGTACGTACTGCCGGCACGAACCGGAGCTGTCGGTGAAAAGGAAAAGGTTCGCAAGGTCGGTGCCCGCCGCGAGATTCGGGAGCACATCGCGCTCGATGCGCTTCCATCCGGCGGAGGTCATAATGACGGCTCGCATCTTTGCGGTCACTTTCGCAAGCCGCTCCGCCATTTCGGCCGTCAGGGGCTGGAAGCTCTCCGCAAGCGTATTGTCGAGGTCGAGTATGACGATGCGCGGGGGGTGTATCGCGAGAGCCGCCGCGCGATGCTTCCACCATTCGCGCGCGAGAGGGATAAGGGTGATGACGATTATCCCGAGCACGATAAGCTCGATGTATTCGGCGGAACGCGGCACCGCCTCGCCGAGCAGGAAACCGAGGAACGTGATACCGGAGGCCCACAGTGCGGCACCGATGATGTTGTAGGTAAGGAACGTGGGGTAGTGCATGCTTCCGATGCCTGCGAGAGTGGGCGCGAAGGTGCGCACGATAGGCACGAAGCGCGCGAAGAGTATCGTGCGCGAGCCGTACTTCGCGTAGAAAGCCCGCGTACGCTCGAGGTATGCCTGCTTAAAAAAGCGCGAATCGGGACGCTCGAAAAGCTTCACCCCGACCTTGTTGCCGAACCAGTAGCCGAAGTTATCGCCAAGCACGGCAGCCGCGAACACGAGCGGTACGAGTATCCAGATGTTGAACAGGCCTTGCGAGGCCAAAAAACCGGCCGTGAATAACAGTGAGGCGCCGGGGAGAAAGAATGCGACGATGAGCCCCGACTCGGCGAATATGATGAAAAATATGCCGGGATAGCCGACGAGCTGAATGAGTGTTTCTAGTTCGAAGGGAAACATTGGAATAGTCGTTGGGCAGTTGTCGGTAAATCCTAAAGAAAATACACTACGAACACTGTTGCGCCTAATGCCTGCGCCGTGCCTCTATACGAACGCATCAGGAATGGGGAACTCGGCGCATAACTCCCGCACGCTTTCCCGTATTTCCCCAAGCGCTCTTCCGTCGGCGCGCTTTTCAAGCGCATCGAGCATACACTCCGCTACCTGCGCGCATTCCTTTTGCCCGAGCCCGCGCGTCGTGATGGCGGGAGTGCCGAAGCGAATACCGGAAGGGTCCATCGGCTTGCGCGTATCGTCCGCAATAGCGTTTTTGTTGAGCGTGATGCCGACTTCATCGAGCAGCTTCTCGGCCTCGTCGCCGGAGACGCCCAGCGAACCGTACACGTCTGCGAGGATGAGGTGGCTCGACGTGCCACCTGTTATCATCCTGACGCCGCGCCGCGCGAACACCGCCTCCATCGCCTTCGCGTTCGCAAGGACCTGCGCCGCATACCTACTGAATGACGGCTGCAGCGCCTCGCCGAAGCACACTGCCTTTGCCGCAATGGCGTTCATAATAGGGCCACCCTGGAATCCCGGAAAAACGCTCTTGTCGATTTTCTTCGCAAGCGCCTCGTCCTCGCGCGTCAGTATCATGCCGCCGCGCGGCCCGCGGAGCGTTTTATGGGTCGTTGTCGTGATGATGTCGAATCCATACTCGAAAGGATTCTTCATCGCCTTGCCCGCAATAAGGCCCGCGATATGGGCGGCGTCCATCACCGCGTATGCGCCGACTTCGTGCGCTATCTCGGAGAATTTCTCATAGTCCAACTCGCGCGGATACGCGGAATAGCCGGCAAGCACTATTTTGGGCTTCTCGCGCCGCGCCACTTCCCGCATCTCATCGTAGTCGATCTCGCCCGTCTCGACGTTTTTCATCTTGTAGCGCACAAAGTTGAATACTTTTGTGAGGTAGGTGACCGGATGCCCGTGCGTGAGATGCCCTCCGTGCGAGAGATCCATGCCGAGCACGGTGTCTCCCGGCTCGAGGAGCGCGAAGTACATCGCGACATTTGCGGGCGCGCCGGCGTGCGGCTGGACGTTCGCATACTTCGCCCCGAAGAGCTTCTTCGCGCGGTCGCGGGCGATATTTTCGACGATGTCCGTATACGTTTGCCCGCCGTAATAGCGTTTTCCGGGATACCCCTCGGAGTACTTGTTCGTCAGATTAGAGCTATTCGCTTCGCGGACTGCCTTCGATACGTAGTTCTCGGACGGGATGAGCTCCAGGCCCTCCGCCTGCCGCTTCTCTTCGCCCATGAGAGCATCGAACACTTCAGGATCCTGCGCTTCAATGAAAGGGAACATAGGGTAGGGATTGGGTGTTAGGGGATAGGGAATAGTGTGAAATTGCAGCGGTCGATTACACCATACGCTACGTTCTCGCGGCGTGGAGCTTTTTGTTGTAGCCGCCGGAGACAGTGAGCTCTGCCTTGATGGGGGGATGGGGGTCGTACCCTTCCAGTTCCACGTACTCCGGCCTGAAGGCATCAAGGGAATCAATATGTTGCGTAAAGCGGATGCGGGGGAAGGGCCGCGGTTCGCGCGCAAGCTGTTCCTGCACCTGCTCGCGGTGGTTCTCGTACATGTGGTAGTCGCCGAATGTGTGGATGAATTCTCCCGCTTCGCGCTCAAGCACTTGCGCCACGATCGCGGCGAGGAGCGCGTAGCTTGCGATGTTGAACGGCACGCCGAGGAAGATATCGGCGCTTCGCTGGTAGAGCTGCAGGCATACGCGGCCTCTCTTTATATTGAGCTGGTACATGTTGTGGCAGATGGGGAAGCGCGCACCCGTGTTGGGCGCGGCCATGCTGTAGAGGTATTCTGGGTTCCACGAACTCACGAGCGTATTGTGCGCGTCCGGGTCCTTGCGGAGCTCCTCTACCGCCCAGCCGAGCTGGTCTACCGTGCGGCCGTCTTTTGCCGGCCATCGGCGCCACAGTTCGCCGTAGATGTGGGGGAGCTCGCCGTGCTCGCGTGCAAACGTATCGTCTTCGGAAATGAGCGCGATGAACTCGTCTTTCGTCAGTGCCTGGGCTTCTCCGCGCTCGACTTTTTCAAGGTATATCTTATACGGATAATCGTCCCAAATATGCACGTTGTTATCCACCAGATACTTGATGTTGGATTGTCCGGAAAGGAACCAGTACAGCTCGTGCAGCACGCCTTTCCAGTAGACTTTCTTCGTCGTCAGGAGAGGAAAGTCATGCGAGAGGTCGAAACGCACCTGTGCGCCGAAACGGCTGTAGGTCTTCACGCCGGTGCCTTTGTCGACCTGCTCTTCGCCTTGCTCGAGCGTCTTGCGGAGGAGGTCGAGATACTGGCGCTCCGGGTGCCGTTCCATACGCTTAGCGCTTGCCGGCGAGTTTGGCGGCGCGTTTTGCCTTGGGCGCAACGAAGTGCTTCCAATTATCCTTCGCGTACCGCCCGTTCTTCTTGTAGCTTTGCTTGCACGGAGAGGTCAGTTTGGAGAATGTGAGTTGCGCGATCTCCATTCCGGGGCGGATGATGATGGGCACATTGTTTTGGTTGGAGAGTTCGAGCGTTACATGCAGAAAATGGCCTGGATTGATGATGCCGGCAGTGTTGTGGATCATCAGTCCGACGCGCGCGAGCGAGGATTTGCCGCCCACCTGGATGAGGTAGTGGTCGGAGCCGAAGTATTCTTTCGACACGCCAAGCACGGAGATGCCGGGGTGCAGGACGAACACATCGTCATCGTCGAGGGTTATCTCGCGCGTCTTGGCGAATATCTTCTTAACCGGGTCCACGATATGCGTCGCGCTTTCCTCGTTGACGATAAACTTATTGCCGAGGCATATGTCGTAGGAAACGGGCTGGAGGCGCCGCGGCTCGTACGGGTCGAGCGTAATCTCGCCCTCCTGTATCGCACGCTCGATATCGACATCCGATAGATACATATGATTTATTCTACTACGAAAACCTTGTCTGTTCCGTAGTACTCCTGCCAGTGGGCATTGTAAAAATCGAACATTCGCGCAAGCCGCTCCTGCGAGAGCTCTTCGACGCCAAGCTCGTCCATGAGGGCGCGTATTGATCTTTGCGCATCGGCGAGCTCTGACTCGTCGCTCACTACCCGCTCGAATTCCGCCAGCCATCCGTAGCCGGCATTTCTATCGAGCGTGACGTGTATGTCGCTGCACGAGTACTCCTCGCGCTCGCGCGACCACTTTGCCTGGTAGCGAAAGCCGGAGGCCGCGACAAGTGCGTCGAGCTCGTCCAGCGTGATGTCGACTTTCTCCTCGAACTCCATCCGCGCGATGCCGTTCTCGCTCGTACCCGCTTCAAGCCCTGTCGCAGGATCGGCGATCGACGCTTTCACGACGAGAAAGACCTCGCCGTTCTTGTCTCTCGTGCGCACGGAGAACTCATTCGCCTTGCCCGCGAACTCCTCGAGTTTTTCCGCGGCCTCCTTTGAGAGATGCGGTGCTGCATTTGAGAGAAGTCGCTCCAATAATTGGCTCTGTGCGCCATCGGCGGGTTCGAAATAGTGGTTGCGCTGCTTGCTTGTTCCGATACGCGTGCACGAAGGGTCGAGCTTTTTCATTGCGGCGCGCACTGCATCCGCCCGCTCGGCACTTCCCAGAAGCGCTTTCACCTCCACCTCGTAGGTTTGCATTGCACGCATTATAGCCCGCCTTGCGCGTGCGCAACCGTTGCGCCCCGGTCGCCGCCGGGGTGTGGTATATTCGCTCTCATGCCGATAATTTCCGCTATTGCCGCCATTGGGAGAAATAGGGAATTGGGTAAGGGAAACCGGCTCCTCTGGCAACTACCCGGCGATCTGAGGCGTTTTAAAGAGCTGACGAGAGGGCACCCGGTCATCATGGGGCGGAAGACGTTCGACTCGATAATCGCGATACGTGGAAAACCATTGCCGGAGAGGGCGAACATCGTCGTCACGCGGGACGCAGGTTGGTCGCACGAGGGGGCGGCGCGCGCGGGCTCGATGGAGGAAGCGCTCGCGGCCGGCCGCAGCGCGGGGGGCGGCGAAGAAGTGTTCATCATCGGCGGCGCGTCTGTATATGAGCAGGCGTTGCCACGTACGAACAAGCTCTACCTGACGCTTATAGATGCCGAGGCACCGGAAGCCGATGTGTTTTTTCCTCCCTACGAGGATGATTTTCCGAGGCAGACATTTGACGAGGCGCATGAGGAGCAGAGTATTCGCTACCGCTGGGTCAATTTCGAGCGCAAACTCTAAACCTCTCTGCCCGTTTATTTCTATTATGTGCTTATTCGCGCGAATTTGCACATAGCTGCGCGAAACTCCGCCTTAAAAGAAGAGAGTCCGGGCTATACTCGGCTTTGCCTAGGGAGGGGGGCTGGGCATGTTCGCTGCATCGATGTGTAAACACCCGCATATACTTAGGTATGTGCGGGTGTTATCGGCGTGGTTTGGTGCGGGTAGGTTGCAGGGGGGCAGGGCGTGGGGAGCAGCTGCACGCATCCGTGTGAAGCGTGAGGCGCTCGGGGGTTTATAATGCTGAGTGAATGAGTATGGAGCGCCCACAGCCAAATGCGTACGCGCGTGCAGGGGTAGATGTCGACGTCGAAGCGCAGGCGTCTCGCATCATGTACGAGGCGTCGAAGAAGACATTCGAAAATAGGAGAGGGAAGCTGGGAGAGATCGTAGCGCCCGTTGACGACTTCGCGGGCCTGAAGATGATAGCTGCGCACGGTTTGCCCGAGGGTACGTTTTTCTCCGTCGGGTTTGATACCGCGGGTACAAAAGTGGAGATCGCCGAGCGGGTCGGGAAGTACGACACCATCGCATTCGATCTCTTCGCGATGGTGTGTGATGATGCCCTTGTCCGCGGCGGCGAGCCGGTACTCGTGGGGACGAATCTCGATGTCAAGACGCTCGGCACGGACGAGCGTTTTCTCCCAATCATCCGCGAGCTTGCCGAGGGGTACGTCGCAGCGGCGCGCGAAGCCAACGTCGCGATAGTGAACGGCGAGATCGCGCAGATGGGAGAGCTTATGGAAGGTTGGGGAGAGTTTGCCTTCCACTGGGGCGCCGCGTGCGTGTGGTTTGCAGAGAAGGAAAAACTGCTCACAGGAAAGGAAATACAGGCGGGTGACTTTGTGGTCATGCTGCGCGAGCGCGGCATCCGCGCCAACGGCCTCTCCCTTGCGCGCAAGATACTTTCAGAGGCGCACGGCGAAGAGTGGCACACGCAGGTCTTCGGCGATTCCACCCTCGGGCTCCACATGCTCTCACCCTCGGTAATTTACTCGCGTGCGGTGGTCGGCATGTATGGGGGCTTTGGCGAGCGCGGCGCGTGCGCGGTGCATGGGGTGGCGCATATCACCGGCGGCGGCGTGCCGGAGAAGGTGGGGCGCGTCTTGCGGCCGAGCGGGCTCGGCGCGCGACTCACCGAGCTCTTTGAGCCGGGAGAAATAATTGCCTACTGCCAGAGCGCGGGAGCAGTATCCGACCGCGACGCGTATCGCGCGTGGAATATGGGGCAGGGCATGGCGATATTCACGCCGGATCCGGAGGCAGTCGTCGCGCACGCTGCGAGGGCCGGTATCGACGCAAGGGTCGCCGGGGTGGTTATTCCCGAACGTAAGATCGAGTTGGTCAGCAGGGGGGTGGAAAACACGGGCGGAGTGATAACGTTTGAAATATGAGGTGCGCACGCGCGGTAATCGGCCGTTATTCCCTGTCGTGCATCGAAACGCCGATAGCGACGCCTGCCGCGAGCGCTGCGCAGATGAGGAACAGCACGGCCAATTCGGGTTGCATACGTACGCTCATTGTCGCAGACCCAGGCCCGTGCGCAAGAGATACCAGTTGATAGCGATGAGGAGCGCAATAAGCCCGAGGAGGACGCCGGTACTGAGCCAGAGCGTGATGTCGGCGGTCCCCAGGAAGCCGTAGCGAAAACCGTTTACGAGGTAGAAGAGAGGATTGGCGAAGGTGATGTTTTGCCACCATTGCGGCAGCACGTGCACCGAGTAGAAGATACCACCGAGGTAGACCAAGGGCGTTAGGACGAACGTCGGGACGATGTTGATGCCGTCTAGCGTTTTCGCGTAGATACCGTTCACGAGTCCCGCAAGCGAGAACCCGAGCGCCGTCAATATCGCAAAGCCGAGGATGACGAGCAGGCTGTACACACTGAGCGAGAGGCCGGTAAAAAAGAGCGATACGAGAAGGACGAGCGCGCCGACAAGGACGCCGCGCACGACGCCTCCCGCCGCGAATCCGGCCACAAGAAGCCACGGTGGAGTGGGGGACACAAGTATTTCGTCGATGGAGCGGGCAAAAAATTTCGAACTGAAGAATGTGAACGACGTGTTGGCGTAGCTAGTCGTCACGACGGCGAGCATGACGAGGCCGGGTACGACGAAGGACATGTAATCCACGCCCTGCATCTGCCCTATGCGGGAGCCGAGGATGGTACCGAAGATGGCAAAGTACAGTGTGGACGTAATAACGCTTGGAAGGAACGTTTGCACCCAGATGCGGAACATGCGCACGACGTCCTTGCGCACCATCGTGTAGAAGGAAATCCACTGTTGATAGGGTGTCATGATGGAATGTATATCGAGGTTATGCGTCGTTCTTAGTTAATTTAAGGAATACTTCCTCAAGCCTGCCGCCGCGAAAGTCGCCGGTCTCTCCGCCGCCCTCCTCGTGCAGCGCGAGGACCTCCTCCATCGTCCCGTTCGCGACGATGGCGCCCTTGTTGATGATAGCGACGTGCCGCGCAAGCTGTTCCGCCTCCTCGAGGTAGTGGGTCGTGAGGAGAATCGTGATACCGCTTCCTTCCGTGAGACCGCGTAGATATTTCCACATGCCTCGGCGGAGCTCGACGTCGACGCCCGCGGTGGGCTCGTCGAGGATGAGAAAGCGGGGCTCGTGTATGAGCGCCCGCGCGATCATGAGGCGGCGCTTCATGCCGCCCGAGAGCTCCATCGCTCGCACCTCCATTTTGTCGCCAAGTCCGAGGTCCGTGAGGAGTTTTTGAGCGCGGGGTATGGCGATGGAGCGGGGAAGCCCATAGTAGCCGCCCTGATTGACCACGATGTCTATCGGCTTCTCGAACGGGTTGAAATTCACCTCTTGCCCCACGAGGCCGAGATGCGATTTTGCGCGTTCTGGCTCTTTGTCAATATCAGTGCCGAATACGTCGATGCTCCCCGCTGTTTTATTGACGAGCCCCGTAATGATGCCTATGAGTGTTGTTTTTCCGGCACCATTCGGCCCAAGGAGGGCGAAAAAGTCACCCTGCAAAACGGTGAGCGTCACTCCCTTAAGCGCTTCAACACCGGAGCCGTAGACCTTGCGCACGTCGCGCACGGCGAGTGCAGGCGCGTCTTCATGATTCATCGCGCGCCATTGTACTATTTGGATTCTATAAGCGCCATGAGCTCTTTGCGCTTCTCATCGGTCACATTGGGCGAAGGCGACTCGACGGTAAGGCGCAACAGCGGCTCGGTATTCGAAAGGCGCACGTTGAACCAGTATTCCGGATATTCGACCGATAATCCGTCGAGTGTGTGTTGCCGTGCGTCTCGATGCGCCTTCTTGATGCGCTCGATCGCCGCCGCGCCCTCGGAGCGGTTCTGGAGACGCACGTTTACCTCGCCGGAGCTATGGAAGCGCCTGTACGGCGCGATGAGTTCGGAGAGCGGTTTGCCTCCTTGTGATACGAACGCCAGGAATTTTACGACGGTCAGCACGGGCGCCTCGAAGGTGCCGTAGGGCAGACGGTAGAAGAAGTGTCCGGAGGACTCAGCTCCGAAGACCGCCCCGTTGGCGAGCATGGCTTCTTTGATGAGCGAATGGCCGACAGGAGCCATAATGGCTCGGCCGCCCGCCTCCTCAATGAGCTCCGTCGTGATGCGCCCCGGCCGCGTATCGTAGACGATGGTTGCATGCGGATGTTCGGCAAGCTCTATCTGCGCGAGGAGGCCGCGCAGAATAGCCGGCGGTACGACTTCGCCCTTCTCGTCGAAAAAGAAATAGCGGTCTCCGTCGCCGTCTATGCCGATGCCGACGTCGCATTTCTCCGCGGCAACTCTCTCACGCAGCTGGCGCGTATTCTCCTCGAGCATCGGGTCGGCGGGGTGGGCAGGGAAGGTGCCGTCGGGTGTTTCGTTCATCCACACGACCTCGCACGGCAGCCGCGCGAAAAGCGCTTGCATGTCGAGCGCACCCACGCCGTTTCCCGGATCGATAGCGACTTTGAGCGAGGATATGGCCGCTCGTGCGGCCGCGGCGCGCGAAAGTTGATCTTCGAGCACCGCGAGCGTGACGTCGCTGCGCGAGCCGCGGCTGCCTTTCGTTTCGGCGAGGGGAGCGTACGCGTCAGTCTCGATGATGGCGCGGATGGTCTGTATGCCGCTGTCGCCGCTTATGGGGACCGCTTCTGCGCGCACCAGCTTGAAGCCGTTGTACTCCTTTGGATTGTGCGACGCAGACACCTGCACGCCCCCGTCATACTTGAAGAGCCCGACGGCCGCGTAGAACGTCGGGGTCGAGAGCATGCCGATATCATCAACGGCGAGGCCCGTGTCCGTGATGCCGCGGATGAGCGCCTCCTTCAGCTCGGGGGTGGAAAGCCGCATATCACCCGAGACCGCTATCTTGCGGGGCGGGGCGGGGAGTTCGGAGAGCAGGAGCGTCGCATACCCGCGCCCGATCGCATAGGAAACGTCGGCGTTAATGTCCGAGGGATGCACCCCCCGTATGTCGTACGCCTTAAAAATGGATGGGTTGGGGTGCATAAGTTCAATAGAGCGGGCTATATTGCCGCAGACGAGCGATGCTTCATATTCTAACACTTTCGCGCAGATTCATGAGACACGGGTGAACACGGCAACCAGGGTTGACTTGCCGGCGTATATCGGCGAAAATGCTATCTGGTCGTCATTATCAGCGTAATTAAGCCAATTTCGAATCGTATGAGTGACGACAACACGATGCCTCAAGAGGGCCAGGAAGGCCAGGGCGGCGCTCCTGTAGCACAGGAGCCCTCCACACCGGCAGACGGCGGCGAGAATTCGCCAGAGCAGCCTGCCGCGTAACTAGCGAAGAAAACCGCCCCCTCACCAATTCGTTCCACAGGAGGGCTTCCTCTCAACAGAGAGCGCAGCTTTGTGTGTGCGATGGGATTGGTGAGGGGGCGGTTTTCTCGTGACGGCTCCCATCAAGAGAGGGGAGCCGTGCCCTTTGTGCGCTTTGTATCACTGCCCGAAGAAGTGCGGGAAGTGCATAGGAGGCAGGGGGAAGGGAAGCAGCTGCATTTCTTCCGCTTTCGCTTGCTCCTCTTCCTCGCCGGTAGTGGTCGCCGTTTCGATACTTGAAGTAAGCGCGACGTCGACTGCGCTGTTGTCGCGTGAGCCGGGAAGCGCGGGCGGTACATCTTTTTGCCGCTTTTCATCCTCCTCGTCGGGAGAGAGTGTGGGTGCGACCGTGTCCCCGCGCTCTCCCTCATCGGCGCCTTTTTGTGCGCGGCGTTTGACGCTCAGCGAGGGCTCGAGTGAGGGGTGGCGCACGTGCCGTTGTATTTTTGCATTGGTTCGGATGAACGCACTCACTTTTTCAGAGGCGGCAAGAGAGTGTTCGAACGAGTGCAGCGCCTCTTTCGCCGCATTCTGCCCCATAAGCTCTTCGCCTTCCGCGAACACCTCGGCGGCGTTCTCAAGCTCGGTTGCGACAAGGTCGTGCGAGACGGAGGAAAGCGCGCGCGCGCTTTCGCGCACGAGTGAAGCGGAGGTTTCCAATTGTTTTTGCGCTGCACGCCGCATGCTGTTGAGCGCTGTTTCGTTACCCAGTTCGACTGAAAGCGCCGCGCGTTCGCCTGCGCTCGCGCGCATGCGGCTCGCATGCTCTCGCGCGCCGAGGACGGAGGCAAGGACAGCCGAGAGCGCTTCTCCGTCGCGCTCCGAGAGTTGCGAAAGAAGCGCCTCATGCTCCGCAAGGCGTGCCTCAAAGCGCAGCGATGCTTCCGCGGCGAAGGCATCGTCATTTGAAGCAGATTCAAGGAGTGCGGCGGCCGCTATCGCGTGGCGCTCAAGGTTTGCCCGCAGCGTCGTGCCGGTCTCCTCATTCAGGCGGCCGGCCGCTGCGAGCGCGGCTGCTTCCTCGATGCGCCGCTCAACGAGCCGCATCTGCCAGAGTGCGGCGGCGGAAGAAGAGAGCGCGAGCGCGCCGCGGATAGGTTCGTTGACGCCGGTCTTGACGGCGTAGAGAAGGTCACCCGGAAGCGCTTCTTCTGCCGCGTAGGAGACGCCGCCCGATAGTGCGAAGAGTCCCAGTATGGAAAGAACGGCGGCGGGCCGCTTCAGTGAAGGAATCCATGCGTAAGCCCGCGCTTCGCGGTGCGGCTCCTCTTGAAATATCGCGGATGTGTGTGAAAGCGGCTTGTGGCGCATGTACTCGGTAAGGGTATAGGCCATGCGTTCCCGCTCCTTCGCAGAGAGCGAAGGTTCGCGAGCCGCCTCTTTTATGAGGGCTTCGAACGTGGTGTCTATGTGGTCATGCTGTGTCATAGGTGTATGGATGCGCAAAGTGACTTCAGTTTTGCGACGCCGCGGTGAATGCGCACGGAAACGACATTTTCAGAAACGTTCAAGAGTGCCGCTATCTCCTTAGGGGTCAGGCCGTCGACGTAGCGCAGGGTGACTGCAGTGCGGTACGCTTCAGGCAGGCGAGGAATGATCTCGCGTATCCTTCCCACTGCCGCATTCTTGTCGAGGGTTTCCTCCGCCTCGGCGACATCACCCTCGGACATAGTACGCTCCAGCGCGCCGGTGTCATCTTCCAAGAGCTCGTCCAACGACTGCTCTTTTGACTTTCGGTACTCGTCAATGATGAGGTTGTTGAGTATTCGGTACAAGAAGCTCCGCAATTGCCTCACTTCACCGCCCTTTTGCACATAGTCCCACGCCTTCAGAAAGGTGTCCTGCGCAAGTTCGACCGCACGCTCTCGGTTCCCTGTGCGGTACACCGCATGGCGGAAGAGCTTGTCGCTATACTCGCTGAACGCCTTAAGGAATACGGCTTCTTGCTCTTCGTGCGGGGTACGTTGCATAGGACGGCAGATGTAATGCGCGCCTTACCGCTTAGGATAGCGCGCGAGTGGCACCCGACCATTCTATACCTTCTCTCGCGCCCGAAGTACAGGCAATATGTGAAAAGGACTTCATCCTCTGTTCATTGAAGACGGCCGGCATACCGCGCTTCTTACCGAGGGCGCCGGAGCGCTTTGTGGCCCTACTTGGATAGATAGATCGGCAATAGGAAGGCGCCCGCGGAAAAAAGGCGCGGGCACCTTCGGCTGCGATGCCTGCGCTTTACTCGACGTTCGCGCGTGCTCCCGCCGATGCCTCTACGGCGAGGTCGGCTTGGAGGCGCTGCTCGAGGCGGCTCTGCATGGCCTCTATCATGCGCGCCTTGGCCTTGGCCGAGAGCTCGGCTGAGGCCGTTGCTGATGCGTCCGCTGCGAGAGCGGTGCGCGCCGCTGCGCGAAGTTCGGCTTCGAGCTCGGCAGAGTCATCGTTGGTCAGGAGGAATCCGTACCACGGGTACCGTACGGAGACATCGCCGCTTGCATTCGCCACCGCGGTCACGCGGACGGAGATAGGCAGAATGCCGAAAAGCTTCGCACGCTGTTTGTAGCGAAGGGCGACGGAGTCGTTCGCCGCTGTTATCGCATCGATGCGTGCGTCGGAGCGCATAAGCGACTTCGCAAATACTGACAGTTCATTCGCATTCGTCACCTGTGCGGACGAATTGATATTGGCGCTGCCGTCGGCATCGCCTTCACGCGTGAGCGATGTACGGGAGATGCTGATAACCGCGCCGCTCTCTGTTTCCGTTGACGTCTCGGCCTCCGCCTGCGAATCGGCGCGAGTTTCTACCGCCGCGCTGGTGTTCGCCTCAAGAGCGCTCTCCGCCTTTCCGTTCTGCGAACCTGCGGAGGCGTTGCCGGTGGCGTTCACCGATACGTCGAGGAGCTGCGCATGGGCTACGCCGGCTCCGGCGACCGAGAGTAACGTCACTATTCCAAGGATACGTTTTGTCATGTTCATACGAGGTGTGTGTTTGTAATACGTGTCATTGCTTGTAATGCTCCTCTCACTACCGCCCACGGCAGCCAAAGGCCTTTAAAACTGCGTGGGAGTATGAAGATGAAGACGACCTGAAAGACAGTGCCTTACACTTGAGCATTCTGCGACGATACGTCGCGATATGTCAACCCTTGAGAGAGGAACAGGTTTTTATCGCGGCGGCCGATCGCGTCAACGATGATACGCACGCCCTCCCGAAGGAAGTCGTGCGGCTTCAGCACCGAGATAGGAGGGTGCGCGGAGAGAATGACAGCTGCGTCCGAGCCGTGGAGCGTTGCGCGAGCGGTAGGAAAGCGCGCGCAACCCGCGCGCGCCGCGTCATATGTACGGACAATAGCGCCGCGCGCTAGGAGCAGCGTTTGCATGCGCCGCATGCTTCCGCCACCCGGCTCCGCGCGCGGGGACGCGCCGAGTACCGCGATTGCCGCATGGCGCAGCCGCATGCGCCTTTTTCCAAATACCTCGCTCAATGCCCGCACCGCCCGCTCTTCGTGCGCACGCGCGCAGGCCGTTTCTTTCTCTCTCGCGTGCAGCCGCATATGTATACGTCGACGTCTCGGCGGGTGCGCGGTTACGTGCCGTGCGCGCATGCCGGGGAGGCCGCGCTTTTCATCGCTGCGGCCTCCCCGGCTCACCTGCTGTATCGTCGAACTTTCTTCGAGCTGTCAGAAGGATCGCTGCCAGCGTCGTGAACCATATATGTGTACTCTCGCGGTTATGCTCCTAAAGATGGTAACGGCGACGCTCTCTCGGGCCTGTCGCTCCGCAGGCGCGCGGAAATTAATTCGCGCACAGGAATCCTGCGGAGCCGCCCGGAGGAGCACGCTCGCGCCACTGTACGTTACGGGCGTGAACGGCAGATGAAAGCTGTGTCATCGATACCCGCTGTAATCGAACGTTACCTCGCCCATGTCGCTGCCGGTGCCTTCGCGCGCCGCCGCATATGCCACAGCGCGCGCTTCCGGCAGGAGTATGATGACTGTCGTCCCGCGCCGCTCAGAGCTGCGGACGGTAACGCGCCCGCGATGTTGCCGCACGAGTTCGCTGACGATGGTGAGGCCAAGCCCGCTGCCGCCCTGCGAGCGCGTGCGTGAACGTTCGGCGCGGAAGAACGGCTCAAAGATGTGGTAGAGGTCTTTCTGCGCGATGCCGATACCGTTATCCTCGACGGTAAGCTCGATATACTTCGAGCGGGCAGGCGAAAGCGAGACCAGCACCCGCCCCTCACGCGGCGTATAAAAAATGGCGTTCTTTATGACGTTCGACGTGATCTGTTCGAGCGCGGTCCGATTGCCCCATACCACGGAGCGCGAGCCGCGACGCAGCGTTATTGTCACTGCCTTGCGTTTTGCGAGCGTCGCAAGCTTCTCAATGGATGTTTGTGCGACGTCGGCAAGATCGACCGGGCCGAATTCCGTACGCTCCGGACGTATTGACATGTTCAAGGTCAGGAGGTTGTTCAAGATGTCTGAAGCACGGTCGATTTCCTCGATATTGCTCTCGAACACCGCGCGCAGTTCTTTTTGCATCTTGTCGTCGAACAGCGCAACCTCGGTGTTCGTCTTGATAGTGGATAGGGGAGTGCGGAGTTCGTGCGCAATATTGCCGATAAAGTGTTTTTGGGACTCGAGCGCTTCCCGCGCGGGTTGGAGCGCAACGCGCACGATGACATACCCGAAGAGAGCTGCGAGCACGACGACGAGCGCGGCGCTCACATAGGCGTTCCATTCGTCCGAGAGAGAAAGGATGATCAGTATGGCCGCCGCAAACAGCGTCTGCAGCGCGATCGTGTGCAGCTCGGTGCGGAAGAATGCCTCGCTCTTATACTTGGTCGCGAAGGCGGTACCCAATGCCGCGAACCGTTTCCAATATGCGGCCGCCATCACCGGTATCCAGTTTGCGGCGAAGGTTCTTAATGTGTACATCAACGACGTTAGAGAATGACGCATAATTGAAATCCCATAGGTGGGCTAAAAGGTCTTCCCGATTGACGACCTGATTCGGGTGGCGCATGAAATATTCGAGAAGCCCGAACTCCTTAAGTGTAAGCGTGAGCTCTTTGCCTCCGCGTGTGACGGTGCGCTTTGCCGGGTCCAGCTCTATGTCGGCAACTTTGAGAATAGCGGGATGTATTTCGTTCGGCCGCCGCATGAGCGCATGAATACGCGCGACGAGTTCGTCGAAAGAGAAGGGCTTCGGCAGGTAGTCGTCGGCGCCTTTAAGGAGAAGGTCGACTTTTTTACCGGTCTCGTTGCGCGCTGTCAGGATGAGAATGGGAGTCGTCACACCCCACTCGCGGGCGGTCTTGCATATTTCGTCGCCGTCCATCGAGGGAAGCATCAGGTCAAGTATCATGAGGTCGTAATCAGTGCGATGCAGGGATATCCGATTGAGTGCTTTTTTCCCGTCAGAGACGACATCAACCGTGTACCCTTTCGCTTCGAGCCCTTGGGCGAGCGCGTCCGCAAGCTTCTTTTCATCTTCAACGAGCAGTATTTTCATATAAGCGGTGGAGTGCGTTATGTGTTTGTGCTTGATAAACCGATCCCTGCGCGACACGAGCCGTATCTTCAGAGTACTGTGCGCGAGATGAGGTCTTAATGAAGACGGATGGGGACAGTGCCTATTACAGTGCATTGCAACAGAGCGGCTCTACGCATGGTCGAACAGGGGCTTAATGCTGCCTTCTTTCTCGATGTCTTTCAGAAGCGCCTCAATGTCGGAGAACGCGACCGGTTTCGTGAGGTGGTGATCGAAGCCGCTTTCGCGGGAACGCTCCTTGTCGCCTTGCTGGACGAAGCCCGTAAGCGCAACGATATGGACGTTGACGCCGGCGGCGCGCAGCCGCTGGGCAACCTCGTATCCGTCGATGTCTGGGAGGCCTATGTCGAGGAAGATGATGTCCGGGTCGAATTCGTCCGCCGCGGCGATACCGGAAGCGCCGTCGTGCGCGAGAGAGACGACGTGCCCTTTCATTCTAAACAGCTTACCGAGCGCATCCGCCGCTTCGTGGTTATCGTCTATGATGAGAATGCGGAAGGACGAGCGCGGTGCAAGCGGCCGTGCACCTCGAGAGGCACCCGGAGCCCTCAATGGGTTTTTCGGCTTTCGCCGCGTCTCGATAAGCGGCAAGCGTATCGTAAACTCGCTCCCGCGACGGTACCCTTTGCTCTCGGCATGGATAGTGCCGCCGTGAAGCTCTATGAGACTCTTGGCGAGAGAGAGGCCGATGCCGATACCCTCGACGCCCTCTTCCCGCTGACGAATCCGCACGAAGGGTTCGAAGATGCGCGTGAGCATGATGCGGGGAATGCCGATTCCCGTGTCGCGAATGGTGATGCGCGCGCTCGTGTCTTCGTACGTACAGGAAAGCTCGACGCGTCCCTCCGGCGGCGTATACTTTGCGGCGTTGGAGAGTATGTTCACGAAAACCTGTTCAAGACGCGTTGCGTCAGCGTCAACCGTCGCGCTTTCCTCAGGAAGGGATACCTGAAGGTAGTGCCCGTATTTCTGCATTATCGGCTCGACTATCTCGATGGAATGACTGAGTATTTCGTGCAAGTCAGACGGCTCTTTTTCAATGGACAGCTTCTTTTGCGTAATGCGCGAAATGTCGAGCAAATCGTCAAGGAGGCGCGCCATTGTTTTGACGCGCATGTTCATCGCATCCGACAGTCGCCGCACCTCGGCGGCCGAGCCGCTCTTTAGGCGCAGGAGCTCGACGGAAGACAGGATGGATGCGAGCGGGTTTCGCAGCTCGTGCGCGAGCATAGCGAGAAACTCGTTCTTTGCCTGGTCCTCAAGGTGAATTCGCTGCAACGCCTCTTCGAGCTCGGCGGTACGCTGCGCATTCTTTGCGACCGCCGTCTTGCGTTGCTCCTCGATGGAGACGATGATGAAAAAGAAGAAGATGACGATGAGGGAAAATATTTGCGTATTAAGCAGGCGTTGGCTGAAGAGCTCGGGTGCGCTGTCGTGCACGCCCCACAGGGCGCCGAGTACGGACGTAGCCGCCATGAGGAAAAGTGAGAAGGTCATAAAGCGCGGACCGATGCGGAACGCCATCCATAAAAGAACCGCCAGCAAAAAATAGATAAGCGATATGCCGTAGACAGAAGTGTACGGCGTCATAAACAGGGGCACGGCGACCAAAAGGAGTGCCGCGTGCGTGAGCACTATCTCGATAATTTGGGCGCGCGTACGCACGGGCCATGGCCGCTTTATCCAGCGGATCAAAAACGGCGTGATGGCGAGCGCGGAAAGGGCGCTGCCAACCCACCATGCGCCCCACAGAAGCGGCAGCTCGGTTTCGTGGAGCATATTATATGCGTATGCTATGCCCCAGACGGTGGTCGGGACTATCATCGTAACGAAGAGCGCGGTCGCGAGTATCGCGAACATATCCTTTACGGTGCCAAGTCCCCGGTCGAACTGCACCTGGTCGAGAATGTACTTTGCAACGATAGGTTGGAGCGTATTGGCGGCGACCATGCCGACAAGAAAGAAGGCGGGCGCCTCGATGAAGAGCGCGGCCGTCAACGAGGCAAGGAAAATGGCGGGCCACACTTCATAGCCCTCGATAATGATGGCGGCGAGCGCAATGCCGACCGGTATCCATATGATAGCGGGCGCGATGTCTAGCTCCGCGTAGAGATATATGCCTACGAGTGCGCTCGCGACATATGCCACATAAATAATAAGGAGCGAAAACCATTTCTCCTTTATCCGCGAGAGTGAGGGCAAGAGTGCAGTCATAGGGAGGCGGCACAGGCCATGCCTACACTCTAGGACTCTTGGCGCGCGCACGCAACGCTCTATTTCACGCTTTGCGCATGAAGTGCACATGAAGGGGGATAACCCGCTATTCCTGGCCCAACGAATTGGTATGCTTACTGCATACCAATTAATAAACATGCGTATGACGGAAGGATATTGCGTAAAGTGCCGCGAGAAGAGGGAGATGAACGGCGCGAAGGAGGTCGACATGAAGGGAGGCCGCAGGGCCATGCAGGGCATATGCTCGGTGTGCGGCACCAAGATGTTTAAGATCCTCGGAAAGGCGCAGTAGGCGTAAGGCAGTTCGCGACATTCACTGCCGGTTCATGGCGCTCTGGCGATAGTTGCAAGCGAGACGGCGGCCTTCGGCCGTTTCTCGCAACCATGGAACGGAGACTGCGCACGCTCGCCATTATCTGGACCGCGGCCATATCCTCGGCCGCGCTTACGGTCGCGCTCGTGGTGGGCGCCTTCTACATCTCCGGAGCGGGTCCGTTCGCGCCCACGACGCCTCCTGCGGCGTCGCTTGCGGCGTCACATGATTCTCTTGTAACGGAGACCGTGCGCAGCGTACAGCCGGCGGTCGTTTCGATCGTTGTCTCGAAAGAGCTTGCGTATGTGGAGCGCCGGTACGAACTCGGGCCCCTCGGCATTTCAATCCCGTTTCTTTCCGAACCGCGGCGCGAGCGCGTGGAAATCGGCAGCGGCTCCGGTTTTTTCATCTCCCATGAGGGGCACATCGTTACCAATCGGCACATTGTGTCGGACGAATCGGCGCAGTATACGGTCTATACGAACGATGGGCGCTACTATGAGGCGGAGGTCGTGTTCCGGGACAGCTCTGTCGACGTGGCGCTGCTCAAGGTGCCCTCGCGCGCAGTGCAGGCCACGCTCTCTTTTGGCGACTCCCGCTCGCTCGCGGTCGGCTCTTCGGTCATCGCGGTTGGGAATGCACTTGCGGAGTTTCCCAATACGGTTTCGGTGGGAGTCGTATCTGGATTGGGGCGCACGCTCCTTGCGCGCGATCCTATAGCGGGGGGCGTAGAAGAGCTGCGCGACGCCATCCAAACGGATGCCGCTATCAATCGCGGCAACTCGGGCGGACCTTTGGTGGATCTCTCCGGCCGCGTTGTGGGGGT
>PFBM01000017.1:121-19923 GCA_002773285.1 Candidatus Kaiserbacteria bacterium CG10_big_fil_rev_8_21_14_0_10_59_10 | reverse complement strand
CTGTCGCGCGCGCCCGGCGGCGTACTCAGCGGTGCGCTTTACCGCTAGCCATTTGATGAATCAAGCCCGGTACGGGCATCGAGAATTTCGCGCAGCCGCTCTGCTGTTTCGCCGATGCCGGGGAGTATGCCGAATACGCCGAGAAGCCAGCTTGCGATCGCGACAGCAAGCACGGTACCGATGACGAATCCGGCGCCGCGCATAGCGCCCTCATAGATAAGGCGCCGCCACGTGTACGTCATCTGCTCACGTAGCACGTGTACGTCCTCCGCCAATTGCTCGACGTGTTCGTTTTCTTCCTCTTGCATACGCCCAGTATAGCAAATCTTCGGCGCTGTCTTCATGCTGCTGCGCCGCTTTTTCATATGCGCGTCATGAAGCCAGGAATACATCGACTGTAAGCCGCAAACGGAACTTCCGCGCCCGCTCATGAAAATGGCATTAAACAATGCTCGTCCGTTGCATGCAGTGTGATGCGCTTTACCCTAAGTGTGACGGTGCGGACATGCGCAGTGCGCGCCGAACATTACCATCGAAATACACACCTAATAGGAACTAGATATGCGTACAGCAGTACGAACTCACAGCGCGCCAGCGCTTGCCGCCTTTGCGGTGTGCGGCGCGCTCCTTATTAGCTTCGCGCTTTTCGCGCCGCTCAGCTTTTCGCTGAACACCGCCGTCGCGACAACGCCGCAGCTCCACGTGTGGTGGCCGACAGATGGTGCTCGTGTCGAAGGCACGCAGCCGCTGAAGGCGGTCGTGGACGGGCACGCCATCGAGGAGTATCGGATGTACTGGCAGGTCGGAGACGGCCGCCGCACCGAGATGTGGAACAGCTACGACGAGGCGCCGCACAAAGCTGCAGTCATCGACTTCTCCTCATGGACGTGGCTCGGAGACGGCCCATACCCCATCACGCTTACCGCGGTAGAGCAGCGCAGCAGGCGCGAGATAGCGCGCACAACGGTGCACGTGCACGTCGGCAATGCAATGCAAAGCACGGATAGCATTGACGTGTGGTGGCCGACTGCGGGCGCAACGCTCGCCGGAGAGCAGCCATTCAAGGCGCGGCTCGCGAGCCGAGGTCTTGAGGAATACGCCATGTACGTGCAGGTCCCCGGCGGCGCCATTATCCGGATGGATGACAGCTACGAGGACGCGCCGCATAAACGCGCGCTCATAGACGTGTCGGCATGGGGTCCCGGCGCGCACGATGTCGTCTTTGTCGCTAACGATGAGCGCGGACACGAGCTCGCCCGCCACCGGCTGCTGATAACGGCAGACGGCGGCGCGGGCGCAGCTTCGCCGGAAGACGGAACCGATGCCCCGGACGCGACGCTCGCGAGTGCCTCCGGCGAGAGCGACGCGCCTCTCCCCCCTGTGCAGGTTTCCTCGCGGTACTACGTGGACCCGAACTCGCCTGCGGCACGGCAGGCAGCGAAGTGGCGGCAGTCGAAGCCGTACGAGGCATCACTTATGGACATTCTTGCGGCGCAGCCCGTCGCGCAGTGGCTTGGAGGGTGGAACGCGGATGTACGCGCGGATGTATCGCGTACGGTTGACGCGGCCAGCGCGGCAGGCAGCGTACCCATATTCATCGCGTATAACATTCCAAATCGCGACTGCTCCGGCGGACACTCCGCTGGCGGTGTTGCGAGCGCGAATGCGTATCGCGCGTGGATATCGGCGATCGCCGATGGGATAGGCGGCGCTGAGGCGATAGTCGTCTTGGAGCCGGATGCGCTTGCGGGTATGGAGTGTCTTTCCTCGGGCGCGCAACAGGAGCGCTTTGAGCTCCTTAACTCTGCCGTGGAGACGCTTGGTACAAGCGGGAAGGTGGCGGTGTACATTGACGCCGGACACTCTTCGTGGGTGCCTGCGGACAAAATGGCGGGCCTCCTTGTGAAAGCGGGCGTCTCAAAAGCGTCTGGATTTGCGCTCAACGTGTCGAACTTCCAGACGACCGCCGACTCGGTGGCTTATGGCGAGCGGGTGGCGAGCGCTGCGCGCGCACACACCGGCCGCGCTGAGCACTTCGTGATAGACACGTCGCGGAACGGGCGCGGTCCATCGGGCGACGAATGGTGCAATCCGTCGGGGCGCGGCCTCGGACGCGTACCGCAGCCGGGCAATAATCACGCGCTCGTTGATGCGTACCTCTGGCTCAAGACGCCGGGGGAGAGCGATGGCCCTTGCAACGGCGGGCCGAACGCGGGCGTATGGTGGCCGGAATACGCCGTCGGCCTTGTTGAGCGGCGTGCATTCTAGCGGCGCTTTCGCGCGAACATACTGTCCGCACCAAGATAGCAGTAGCCCAACGCCCCTCATCGAGGGGCGTTGGGCGTATCGCAACGCAAGCAGCATCCCGACATCAAGGCAACGCCTTGATATTTTTTGCGTTGGTGCGGGGTTGTGTGTGGATGTCACATTGCGGCCGCCCGTGCGTTCTGCGTGTCGTATCGTAGCCGGTACAGAAGAATGGTGATATCGCTCGGAAAATCGAGGCGCTCGATGCGGTGGTAGTTCTCCTCGAAGTACAGCCGCAGGTCTTCCTCATATCCCTGGTCGAAGCTGAGCACGATCCACACCCGCTCATAGGATTCCGTGAGCGCGGCAACATCTTCCTCAAGTGTTTCCGCACTAAAGGATGGTATGGGCCCTGCCACGTATCTATCCCACTGCGGCAGCGTCGTTATGGGCGCGAGACCGCGATAGTAATACTCGACAGGGTAGAGCGTGAAGGGCGGCGACAAAATTATGACATCGTGCGCTTGAGCATGTTGAGCCAGATATGCCGATGCTGCGCGATACTCTTCCTCTACGGATGCACCGCGCAGTGCGGAGGCGGCGAGCGCGATAAGCATGAGGGCGACCGTCACTTCCTTTGCTATGCGCGAGAGCGGCCTAGGGTACACGGAGAGAAGAGCAGAGAGGAGTAGGTACAGCGCAGGAATGGTAAATATCAGATAGCGGCTGAGGAAAACGGGCCGCACCAGCACGCTGAATACAAATGCGGTGCCAAGCGAGAAGAGAAGGATGAGGAGGAAGTACGCGCTCTCGTTGGAGAGCGACACATTCTTCCGCAGCGCGAGGAAAGCAACGATGAGCGCGATAGGCCAGAGCGATACGATGACCGTGTTGAGCTGCGCGCCCTGAAATCCGAAGATGAATTCGGCAAGCGTATTGAAGAAGTCGACCGTGGTGGGGGAGGAGAGAGCGGGCTGCTGATATACCGCCTCACCGAGAAGGAGAGTGTAGAGAACCCACGGCGTAAAGAGCGCGAAAATGAGCGCTGCCGTGCCTATGAGGTGCGTACGGCTCCCGTTGGGAAAGAGGTGTCGATAGAGTGCGTAAAATGCGCCCTGTGCGGCGAGGTTGAGGAAAAAGAAATAGTGCGTAAAGACGCCGAGTATCGCAGTGAAAACGTACGGTGTCCACGCGAGCGTGTCCTTCAGCTTAAACACCCGCATAAAGAAGTATTGGTTCAGCGTGGCGAGGAGCGCAAAGAGCGTGTACATACGTATCTCGTTCGCGTACCAGTTCATAAAAGGCGAAATAGCAAAAAGCGTCGCGGCAAAAATGCCAACCGAGCGCGAATAAGCAAGTCTGCCGAGCAGGTAGAGCGCAGGTATGTTGAAAAGATAGAGTATGAGCGAAAGGGCGCGTGCAACCTCGACGCCTTCGCCGAAAAGGAGCCTCCAGAAATGCAGAAGAAGATGGTGCAAGGGCACGTGCACATCGGCGGCGACCGTCGAGAGGATGGCGCCCGGTGAGCGCGATGTCTGCCACAGACTTTGCGCTTCGTCGAGGCGCAGGCTTTGGTCCGCGAAGAAAAGAAGGGAGAGAGCGGTCACGAAGGATAAAAGGCCGATGAGAATGAGTGCGTCAAACATTCCGCCGTGCCCTGCTTCCCTGCTTTGGTACAGCGCCATACGCTAGCGGCGCGCCTGGTCGGCGACGCGTTTTATCTGGGGGGAGAGGTTGAGTGAAGGCAGGCGGCGAGCCGAGCTCTGTGGAAGCGCGGCGCGTATGAAGGTCGCAAAGATAACCACATACATGACAGCCCATGCCGCGTTGTTGACGACGGACGCAGAGAGCCCCTCGCGCTCGAGCGCGATGATGAGCCCCGCCGCGGCTAGCGCGACGTAGAGCATTTGCGGCACGACGTATCCGAATGCGGAACCGCCCTCCCGCTCCTTCGGGGTGACGAGGAACGCCGACGTGCGCCGCAGCGCCGCGGCGAATATGGCCGCGATGTGTACATTGAACGCTGCCATGGAAAAAGCGAGTGCGTTGAACGTGTAGGAAAAATTGGAGCTGAGCTGAATGGTATAAAGCGTGAGAAACAGGTAGGGCAAAAGCACGCTCGCAAGGAGCATCCCGGCTATCTCGAGCGGCACAAGCCCGAAGTAGAAGAAGAGCAGTGGAAGCGATGCATACACCGCGACAATGAGGCCCGTGAAGTAAAAACTTGCCGAGGCGAGGTATTGCATCTTCTGCGTCCACGAAAGTCCGCGGCGGAAGAGCGGGTTGTATCGAAATATGATGTCAAGCGCGCCGCGCGCCCAGCGGAATTGCTGCTTGTAGTATGAGCCGAGGTCATGCGGCGCAAGCCCCTCCGCAAGCACCTCAGGCAGGTAGTATGACTTCCAACTGCGCTCGTGCAGGAAAAGGCCGGTAACAAAATCCTCCGCAATGCTCTCCTCCGCCATACCCCCCACCTCCTCGAGCGCCGCGCGCCGCACCAGCATGTTGGTGCCGCACATTGTCGCTGCATTCAGGCGGTTCTTTCCCTTGCATATCGGACCGAAGAAGAGCTCCTGCTGCTCCCACGCGCTTTTCGAGACGTACGAGTCCTGGGCGTTCTTATAGAACTGGGGCGTCTGGACGAAGGCCATCGCAGGGTCGGCAAAATACCGCACACATTTTCGGAGGAAGTCCGGGTGGGGCACATGATCGGCATCGAAGATGGCTATCAAGGGTGCGTTTGTCTGGCGAAGCGCGTTATTGATGTTGCCCGCCTTCGCGCCGCCTTTCTTCGTGCGCGTTATGCACTCGGCACCAAGCTCGCGCGCAACCTCGACGGATTCGCGCCAGTTGTCCTTGCCCGCAACATAGCCGTCGTTCAGGATGTATACGCGCGTATGCGGGTACTCCATGGCGAGCGCCGCGCGCACGGTTTCTTCGATAATGGAGCGCGGTTCCCCGGTGACCGTAATGAACACGTCCACGGACAGGTCGACATAGCCGGCGACGGGTTCATGTTCCGTATCCCACACGGTATGAATGAACGTAAGCAGTTGCCAGAGGTGGAAGCTCTGCCCGATAACCAGTAGCATAAAGAGCGTACGGTTGCCTATGGGGAAGTAGAGCAAAAGGAGGAAGAAGTAGAATACCGCGGCGGCCGCCGAGAGCGCGAAGAGCACCTTATCTGAGCGCGTCGCCAAAAACGCCGTGCGCGCGTACTGTTGTTCGTCCATTCGTATCATATGCCGGAGAGAAGTGTGCGCGGCGCTCCGCGCGCGCTCGGGAAAGTCGCACCCGCTGCGAGGTTAGGGAGCTGGTTAGTGTAGAGCGCAATGCCGAACCACGCCCAGTTGTCGTCGTAGTAGGAAAGAGGCGTGCGCCAGGCGTTCACGTCCGGGTTGTAGAGCGGCAGCAGTTTTGCGCGATATATCTCTTCGGCCAGGCGCGGTTCTCGAACAAGAAAGTAGCCGATGGCGGTGCCGTAGGCGGCGGGCGTCTCATACGCTTCAAGTGGCGAGCCATCGCGCGCATAGACGGAGAGGATGCGACCGTCGCGCTTCCATGCGTCTTCAAGCATGCTCATCTTGCCGAGCGTGTCACGCGCGCGTTCCTCACCGAACCATTGCCAGTCGAGCGCAAGGCGCCATGGGGTGCGTATCGCGTCGAATCCGTAGTTAGTAGTCAATTCTTGCGAACGTGGCACGCGCAGCGCGCCAGTCACCCTGTCTATTTCGATCCAGTCCGGTGGGAGTCCGGCCGGCTCGACGCCGCCGAGCGGCTCCTGCATAGAGCGCTCAATGAGCGCGTACGAGCCGTCCACGAGCCGCATCCATGGACGATCGGGGTCTACTTCGGCGAAGATGCGGTATGCGTATGGCGCAAGGTAGGAAGGGTTAACGACGACTTCGCGCTTATCGAGACGCTTTTCTACGTTATTCGCCGCAAGGTAGGGGACGCCGCCAATGGTAACGACCTCGTACTCCCATATATCCGCCAAGATGGCGCGTGCCGAATCGAGATACGCATCCTCCTGCCATCGCGCGTAGGCGAAAATAAGCGCAAGTGCGATATCCACGTTCGCGTCGCTTGCAGACACGCTCCCGTTCTCTTCGTGGAGAATGCCCCACGAGCCGTCCGCACGCTGTCCGAAAAGCCACGCGAAAAGCGCGTCGGTCGGGCGCCCGAGGTGCTCTTGGGTCCAGAGCCAGGCGCCGTCGAAGACGTCCTTGTCGCCGAGCCATGCCGCGCGCAGCATCGTGTAGCTCTGCCCCTCCGAGGTGGTGACGTTGCCGCGTTGGCGATCGATGGTGCGATAGGTTATGGGTTCGAGATAGCGCCGCTTGTAGTCGTTCCAGAGCGCCGAGAGCATTTGCTGTTCGGAAAATATCATCGGTGTGTGGCGCAATGTGCTGTTGTAGTAGAGGATGAACATAAGCAAAAGTATTGAAGCGGCAAGAAGCGCGTAGCCGAGGGTTCTTTTCGACATACCGCGTTAGGATTCCGCCTGCAGCGCCGCCGCCTCGCGCCTCGGAATATGGCGCTCCCGCTCCGGCGCAAAGCCGTGCGCGGCGGTGCGCGGCGGCAACAGCAGCGCGTAGCCGGCGAGCGCGGCGAGCAGAGCGGCGGCGGCAAGAGCGAGGATGTGCGCAAGAGACAAGGTTGGCGGAGGAGTGTACGGATTCTGCAGAGCCAATGGCCGTGCGAATGCGCCATAGAACGAGCCGCTCCCGTCTGCATCGATAGGGGAAGTGGACAAGGAATTCAGAGCGTCTTCCTCGGTCGCCGCGGGCGCTTCTGCTGTTTCTGCCGGCGCTTCCTGCGGAGAGGGAGGAAGCGGTGGGGCACTTCTATTTTCATCTATAGGCGCGGCTGGCGGATTCCCGCGCGCGGGAGGCAATTCCTCATTTTCGCCCGCTTCAGCTGGCGTCGTTGTCGCAGGTGCGGCGCCCTCTTGCTCGGTGCGCTCCGTCGTTGTCGCCTCATCCTCTTCGCCGCCATACTCCAGGGGCGTGAAGAGAAGTTCACGCAGAGGGTCGGAAAGCCGTATGTTTGTTGTTTGTGCCAGAGCGAAGAAAGGTGTTACAAGTGCGCACGCAACGATGAGCGCGGCGGTCGAAGAAATTGCAGGTAGTATGGAATGTCGAGTGTACTTCATAGGCATACAGGTGGAGACGTCGCGGCGGAGCGCGCGTTACTCGCCGCCCAATGGGAGCCGCGCCGCGCGAAGGCCGGCGCGGTGGCGCGCGATTTCTTCATACGCGCCTTGCATGAGTGTGAAGTGAAGTGGCGTTCGGTTCTTCGGATTGCCTGAAGACCCACAGTTTCGAGAGAGTGAAGTTGAATGCGAACGTAAGGACGGTGACGAAGATAAGCGCGAAAAGGTCGTACAGCCCGGCGAGGGAGACAAGCAGATACATGGAACCGGTGTTGACCAAAAGAGCGGCCGACACTGTCATGTAGAAACGAGCGACTTCGGCGGCGCGGACGCCGCTTCTCAGGCCGAATGTCCAGTAGCGATTGAGCAGGAAGCTCGAAACGGTGCCGACGAGGAATGAGAGGAATTTTGCTGCCACGAAAAGCGCGGCGAAGAGCGGCACGTAGCGCGTAAGGAGATAGTACGCGGTGATGTCTACCGCCGTGTTGATGAATCCTACAACGATGAATTTCAGCGCCTGTTTGTGCGTCACCGAGCCGAGCTCGCCGAAATACAATTGCACCATCTCGCGCAGCGCGCGCAGTATGACGGACGGGCGCGCGCCGCTTTGCGCGCCCCGCGTGCGCGGCAGGTGGGTGACGGGTACTTCCTTTATGCGGGCGCCAAGCCGCTTCAGCCGTATGAGCATCTCTGCGCTAACCATCGCTCCCTCCGAGCGCAGCGGCAGCTCTTGCACCAGGTCGCGCCGGAAGAGCTTGAATGCACAGTCAATGTCGCGAACGGATAGGCCGAACAAAATGCGGTTCAACACCCGCCATCCCCAGGCATTCACGAGGCGCATGAAAGAGTCGCGGCGCGGCGCGCGATATCCGATGACGACGTCGTATTCTCCAATGTATGTGAAGAGACGCTCCAGTTCGGCGATGTTGAATTGCAGATCCGCGTCGGTGAAAAACACGTACTCGTGGCGCGCTTCGCGTATGCCGGATTTGAGCGCGGCGCCGTATCCGCGATTGACGTCATGGTCGACCAGCCGCACGTTGGCCTCCGGGTGTCTGCGCGCGTATTCTTCGACGGTCGCTTTCGTGCCGTCGCGGCTGCCGTCGTTCACCACGATTATTTCATATGCCGAAACTGCAACGCCAACGGAGAAAAGGCGCCGCACCGCACTCAGGGCTTCCTCCAAGGATTGTTGAATGTTCGCAGCTTCGTTGTGCGCGGGAAAGAAAACGGAAAGTGAAATTGGGTGCTGCATATGCTATCGAGAGGGGGGCGCGAATTGTGCTCGGGGCGCGTACAGTCCGCGCCTTGTTGTATCGTGGCAGAGCGGGGATTAACCGCGCGTGAATATGGCCGTGCAAACGCAAAGGCCCCTCCTCAGAGGGGCCTGACGACAATGGGCGCGCGCGATTACACTGCGCCGGATAGTCCTCGCGCAGTAAGCGCGTGCGCTATTCTCTCGAGTATCTTCGGCGGCAAGCCGCCCTGCACTTTGTCTGAGGAGTTGAGATCGATAGGGTTGTTTGCGTAATCGATGAGCAGGAGCGTACCCTCCGGCGTGAGCGCGAACTCTGCGCTAAAAAGATCGAGTCCGCAGATGCCCCGTATTGTGCGCATGTGCGTTTCCATTTCGCTAGCGATCTGCCGCTCTTCGTGCGTCGAACCGAACGGGCGATAAAATCCCGACAGCGGCTCCCACCACAGCGGCAATATGTCTCCGCAGGCGTGGATAGGTCGGAACCAAGCGGTGCGGCCGTGCAAGACGGCTGGCTGCACATACGTGTGCGCGAGGAACGTGTCGGCGAAATTGCCCTCCATGAATCCCTCGATATCATCCGCATCCTCCGCAGTCAGAAGGACCCTGTCTTTTGCGTCACCGAGCCCATAGGATGAGACGACGACGAAGGGCGCACCCAATTTTCTAGCGATGCGCGCCAGCTCACGATGCGGCGTCTTTCGAGTGATGAGGTATGTGTCCGGAAGCGGCAGGCGGGCTTTTTTCAGGAGCGGATACAAGTGTGCCTTGGATGAGGCGCGCGCGACGGCGGCGGGGGAGTTGATGACGTGCGCTCCGCGCGCCTCCAAAAGCTGTGCCGCGAGCGTGAAGCCGAATGATTCGAAGAAGCCGCGGTCGAGATAGGTCGAGATGTGAAAGTCGCCGCGCTCAAGCGCGGCGAGGTCGTCTACCATGGTTTCCAGTGTGATCTGGCGGAAGGAGCGCTTGCGCTTCTTGGCCTCTTTCGACAAGAGCTCGGCGAATGCCTGCTCGACGGGGTCCGTCCAGCCAATACCGATATCGTATGTGCGCGCCATGTAGGAAAAGTATAGCAGCAGTTTTCTTCGCAAGCGTGTTCTTGTCTGATAACTGCAGCGCATGTGGCTTTAGGGAGAAAGCGGAATAACGCTGTTGCGTAACGGCACTGATGAGCTATGGTTGATGCAGGTTCTAGGCATAGGGAAGGAAAAGACATGCGCACATCGCCAGTACGATTGCTGCTTTGCGCATCTATCGCATGCGCAGGGTTTATCGCCGAATCCAGTGCACAAGTGAGTGAGCCGCGCTCGCTCCTCATTCGTTACAAGGAGCACGTGGCAATGAAGTGGGGCGAGCCGAGCTTCGGCACGGGCGCGAAGGTAACATACGCGTTCGTCCGGCACAGCGTACGCATCGAGAATGGCTTGCAGCGGAACGGGGTATGCACGGAGATTGCGCCTTTGGGGAAGGTGTTTGCCTTGCCGATGCGCGTGCTCATGGAGGAAACGCGTGCCGCACTCGCGCGTTGGGCCGCCGTCACCAACCTCGACTTTGTCGAGGTGGCGCAGACAAACGCCGAGATCCTCATAGGTTCGCTTCCGCACGAGAGCGGAGCTCCGCACGGCATTAAGTCGCGCGTAAACCTCGTGGCGACACCCCCTTCTTCAGGGAATGTCTCGACTATCCGAAAGGCGGCGATCTGCCTGCGGCAGGACGTGTCGTGGACGCTCGGAGGCGGCGGATGGGACGTGCGCGTCGCGCTGACGCATGAGCTCGGCCACGTGATCGGGATAGACCATCCCGAGCACGTCGCGCCCGGAGAGGGCAAGGAGTGGCCGGTCATGCACAATCGCTTCGCTCCCTCGCCGGAGCTGACGCGCTCCGACATTGTAGGGGCGGTATCGCTCTACGGCGCTCGCGTTTTTTGACTGTCCGCGGACCTCCCGGCCCGCGGACATCTCTTTGGCGGGCTCCGTGATATCCTCAGTCACACCTTGCGCTCGTGCCCGCCGGAGGAGTAGAATCTCCGCTCATGTGTTTTTTGCACCTCGGTGCGCGGAGTAAGCAGCTCATGAAGCGTGTGCTCTCTTCCCCCCGCAGCGCTTTTTTCGCGGCGGTCGGCGCGGGCGTATGTCTCACCGTTCCGTGGACGTCACTCTTTGCCGCCGAGGGTGCGGCAGGTCACGCTGCGCCGCTCACGCTTTTGTGGATAGCGGTCATATTGCTCCTTGCCAAGATGTCCTCTCTCATCGAGCGCTGGGGCCAGCCGGCCGTTTTGGGCGAGCTTGCCATTGGCGTCCTCATCGGCAATCTTGCCCTCGTCGGCATTTCCATATTCGAGCCGATAAAGGCCGACCACATCATTGCCTTCCTCGCGGAGCTTGGTGTCATCATCCTTCTCTTCCAGATCGGCCTTGAGACGAACATACGCCGGATGCGCGAGGTCGGCATCAATGCCTTGCTCGTTGCGGTTATCGGCGTCGCGGCGCCTTTCATCCTAGGCACGTACGTCGTCGGACCGCTTCTTTTGCCGGGGCTCGAGCAGACGGTGTACCTCTTCCTTGGTGCGGCTCTCACCGCGACGTCCGTCGGCATTACTGCTCGGGTGTTTAAGGACGTGGGCGCACTGCAGAGCAGGGAAGCGCAGATAGTGCTCGGCGCGGCGGTCATCGACGACGTCTTGGGCCTCATTATTCTCGCCGTCGTCTCCGCTATCGTTACCGTCGGCGTCGTGACGGCGGGGGCGGTCGGGCTCATTTTCTTTAAGGCGCTCGCATTCCTCGGCGGCGCCATATTCCTCGGCCAGATGTTCGCGCCGAAGATAAGCTTGCTCTTCTCAAAAATAAGTACGGGCATAGGGATGAAATTCACGCTCGCGTTCTCGTTCGGACTTGTATTCGCCTATCTTGCGGGCCTCATCGGCCTTGCGCCGATAGTGGGCGCCTTCGCCGCCGGACTCGTGCTCGACCCGGTCGTGTTCCGCTACTTCCGCTCGCCCGAGGCCGTGGAGGAACTCCAGAGCGCCCTCGGCGAGGAAGCGGACGAGCGCGTCCGCACGCGCGTCGAGAGTGTCATGCGGCACCAGAACACGAAGCACGTCGAGGAGCTCATCGAACCCATTGCCTTCTTCCTCGTCCCCATCTTCTTCGTGCATGTCGGGATGCAGGTGGATCTGGCGACATTTGCCGACCTGCCCATCCTCTTGACGGCGCTCGGCCTTACGGCGGCCGCGTTCATCGGCAAGCTTGTTGCAGGCCTTGCGGCGGGGAAGGGCGCGAATAAGTGGATCGTGGGCTTCGGCATGGTGCCGCGAGGGGAAGTCGGCCTTATTTTCGCTACCATCGGTGCATCGCTCGGCGTCATCACCGGCGGCGTTTTCTCCGTCATCGTCATTATGGTCATCCTGACGACGCTCGTAACGCCTCCTATTCTTTCGATACTGCTGCGGCGGCGCGCGGCGGCGGAGATGCCTGCCGCGTAGCACCCTGCCGTTACCGGCCGCCGAGCCAGCTAAAGAGACGGGAGACGATACGCTCGACGAATTGCGCGATCGCTGTGCGGTTTTCCGCGCGCATCTCCATAATGGCGGTACGCCGCTCCTCGGGAAGCAGGGAGGTTCGGCCCTCGGCGTCGGCGAGGCCGCCTCGTCCCCACACATCGGGTACTGCTCTGCCGTCGCCGAAGGGCGCGAGAGAGCGCAACAAGGCCGGCCGCGGTTGGCTGGAGGTGCCTTGCGTACTGTCGGCGGGGTCGGTGCAGTAGCCGCTCTCGAAGACCGTGCAGAAACGCCTCGTGCAGGCAGCCGTGCCGTTTTCGCTACGCCGGCATGAATTGCAGCCGTCGTACCATGCTCGGCATTCCGGAGCGGGCTCATAGGGCAGGTTACTGACGACGCCGTCTGCAGACACCGGCAGCCGGTCGAGCAGAGGAGGCAGCGTTACGTTGGGGGTAGGAGAGCCCTCGTGTTTCTTGCAGTAGGGACGCGCTCGTTCAAAGCATCCCATGAGCGTGCATGCCCACGTGCCGTCGGAGGACTTGCGGCAGGTGTTGCATCCGTCGAACCAAATCACGCACGAGGAGGGCGGCGTTATCGCATCGCTGCCAGTGTCCGGATCCGGTTGCGGCGGGAGCGGTCGTGCCTCGCCCCGATCCGGCGGGATGCCCGGGGTGCCGCCAGGTCTACCTGTGCCGGCGCCCGGATAGCCCGGTGAAGAGCCGCCTCCGGCGGTACGGCATTCGCCGGTGTGGAGAAAACGCGCATGCGCGGATTCCAGCGCGCAGCGGTTGCCGAACGTTTCCTCAGTGCCCTTGAGGGTCATGCCGCACACGGGGGCATATTCCATGGTGCAGGCCTGTATATGGTCTGCGCTGGTAAACAAGGGGACGCTCGCGGCGGCGGCAAAGGCCGAAACGAGCCCCAGCGTCCCAAACATAGCTCGTGTATTCATATGAACATCATAGACGATTCGTACTCGAAAATCTTGCACCGCTACGGACCTGTGTGAATGCGGGCGCAGTATTCACCTTGCGTTCAAGCGCGGCCGTTACCATCACAACTATCGCAGCGGGATATGGATACAGACAGAAAAGCGCACAGGTTCTTGGTCGGGATGGTCGTCGTAGTCGCGCTCCTTGTGGCTGCGGCTGCCGCCTGGTCGTACCTGCGTTCGATGTCGGCAGCAGACGAGGCGCGCCGCCCTCATCCGGCACCTCCGGCGACGGTCGGCGTGCCAGAAACCGGAGAAGAGGATACGGCAGGTGCGACGGATGCCGCAGCGCCGACTGATGAGGGCCAGACGTCGCCTCAAGCATTCCCAGATTCGCCGGCCCCGACGGCATCCGGAGAGTCGTCGCCTTCGGGGGGTGCTCCCGGGTCGCGCACGCAAACCAGCGCTATAGGCGGTGGAGGTTTTTATCCGAGTGTTGCGCCAAGCGAATGGTACATCGTTCCCGGAGGCACCGTCGTCTTCGCGGGGAGCGGATTCATGCCCGGCGAGCTGGTTCGTGTCGGCGGTGCGGCGAGCGCCGAGGTGCGCGCCGACAGCGCAGGGTCCATCATCACGCCGGCGTTTATCGTTCCGCACGGCTCGGGCGAGTGGCGCACGTATGCTCTCTCCGGAGCGTCAAGCGGTGCGAGCGTATCGGTGACCATCCGCGTAGCGGTTGCGCCCGCATACCTGTTGCTCTCCACCTACTATGCGCCGGCCGGTACCGCGCTCGTGCTTACCGGCCGGCAGTTTGGCGCACATGAATTAGTCGAATTTCAGATGGGGGATAGGGTGCTTGGAGCGGCGCGGGCCAATGCAGAGGGCAGCGCGATGCTTGCGGCGCACGTGCCCTCAGGCGCAGCGGGCGATGTGTCCGTGTCAGCGCGCGGGTTATCCACCGGGAAGCGCGCGTCGGCGCATTTCGTCCGCGCACCGTAGGGAGCGCATCATCGGCGGGGCGTGCCGCCCGTCGCCCTTGAGGTCGTCCACAAGAGTTCATCCGTCCGTTCCATTGTTTGTTTCGTTGCATTATTGCCAGCGGGCCAGTGGGGAGCGGCATGCACTTCGTCTATCAGGGTGCACTCGTTATCAAAGAGCCGGAGGCCTTCGTTTCTATTTCTGATAGAGCCGGAGAACAGCGCGTCCGCTTCCAGGCCAAGGGCGTCGGTGGCTGCGCTGCGCGCGAGCAGCATGAACTCGCCTTCAATTCGCGCCTGTTGCGGAAGTGTTAGGTGTATGCGCTCGTTTTCGTTTATCACCTGCCAGCCCGATACGTCGACCGGCGCGCCGCGTACGTTGCGCAGCTCAACCCATTCGTGCGTCGCGCCGGAGGGCGCGCCCATCCATGCGATTTCGTTGAACACGACGGGAGTGCGGGAGGGGCGTACCGCGGTCTTGAACGAACAGCGCGTTACCGGGACGAGGCGGAACTCGCGCGCCTCTGCCGCGGCATCCTCGAGCCGGGCGAGCGTAAGGCGCGGCTTCTTATATGCGCCGGTCAGAATGTTTGCCGCGGAAGCGAGCATACCGGAGCGCTCGGCGCGGGCGGGGGGTGCCCCGCCCGCGCCGAGCGGCACCTTCACGGTGCCGTCGATATCTGTGCGATAGACCCGTGAGCCGGCGAGCTCCAACGTTTCGAGCACGCGGGGCGCGGGGTGTCCGTATCTGTTCTGCCCGACGCCGATGACTGATATGACAGGGCGTACGGCTGCAGCGAACGACTCTCCTGTGGAAAAGCGAGAGCCATGGTGCGGAACCTTCAGGACGTGTGCGGCGAGCTCGAACCCGTCCTTCAAAAGCGCCTCCTCGGCCGGAAAGCCGATGTCGCCCGCAAAAAGCACGCGTGTATCGTGTGCCTCCAGCATGAACACGATGCTCGCCTCGTTCCTGTTTTCATGGCGCAGCAAATCCTCGTTCGGGGCAAGCAGGGTGAGCGTGTGTTCGCCATAGCGGATCGAGTCGCCTTGTGAGAGAGTGACGCGCGGCACGCCTCGCTCGGCAAGCGCTGTCTCCAGTGCGTCGAACGCGGGCGAGTCGTCCGTGTGTCCGTTCGATACGAATATGCCAATGTCGTAGCGCTCGACGATGTCGATAAAACCGCCGAAGTGGTCGAGATCCGGATGCGTGAGGATGAGCATGTCAATGTATGCGCCGCGTGCACGCTGCTCCTGTAGCACCGCCTCCAGCGCATCAAGCACGCGGCGGCCGCTGCCTGCGTCAACGAGTATGTGCACGGCGGAGTTTCCCTCCGGCGCGGATAGCGTAATGAGCTGGCTATCGCCCTGTCCGACGTCGAGAAAGTATAGGGCGCTTTCGCTCCCTTGAGAGAGCCCGAGCGAGGCGACCGTGTAGAGTGCGAGCCCCACGAGGGTGATAAGGCCGAGCTGCAAAATGGTTCTTTTAGTGCCGAACGCGCCGAGCGGCAACTCGCTGCCGTCCCTTGGTATGCCGCCGCGCTTTTGCGTGCTGCCCGTACTCATACGGTTTTAGGCGCCGTTGCGGGCGCGAAGCGCCAGCACAACCACACAAGCGCCGCATAGTAGGCAAGTGCCGCGGCTGCGCCTATTTCGGGGTTGAACATGACGCGCGCGATGGAGAACACCTCGATGATCGCGGTCGCGTAGTCTATGAGAAAGGTGGTAGGTAGCGCAATAAGCGAGGCGAGCGGCGGAAAGACGAGCGATGCCGCCACGGTTGCAAAGCCGAAAATAATAAGGAACGGGATGACGACCAGAATGCCTACGTTCGCCGGCAGCGCGGTGAAAGAGAAATTGGCGAAGTGCAGCATAGCGATAGGGGCGACGCCGAGCTGCGCGGCCGCGGTGATGGCGAGCACGTCGCGCCAGCCGAGCATGCCGGCCCTATGAAGGAATGGGATGCGCTTCAACACCGGCGCAAGGTAGATGATGGAGAGCGTCGCCGCGAACGAGAGCTGGAAGCCGAGGTCGAAGACGGGCGCCTTGGGATTGAATAGTGTAATTACAAGCGCGGAGAAGGCGATGGCGTTCCGCGGCAGGTACGCACGCCCCGTTTCGTTTGCTAGGCCGACGAGGAAGGCCATAAGCGACGCGCGCACCGCGGATACTTTGAATCCCGTCATGGCGACGAACAGCGCGATGGTGGCGAACGAGGCGAAGAAGGCGAGCCGCTTCCGTCCTTGGAGTGCGTGCGTAAAGATGGCAAGGATAACGAACGCGATGATGGTCATGTGGAGGCCGGAGAGCGCGGTGAGATGCATCGTTCCGGAGACGGAGAGTTTGTCGAGGAACTCGCGCGTAAATTCATCGCGCTCACCAAGCATGACGCCGTTGAGGAACGCGGCGCGGCTCTGCGTAAAGTTGCTCGCAAGAGAGCGTTTAATGTATCCGCGCGCCCCATAGAGCGCGGAGAACAAGGGGTTTGCGTCTCTACCAAGGACGAGCACATCCGGTCTAAAGAGCGTGCCGTGCACGTGCTCTTTCGCCATGTATGCGCCGTATGAATCATGCGGCGGCGCGGTAACGGCGCCTTCGATGTGTAATGTGTCGCCGTAGTAAAGCGGCGGATGCGCCTCGGTATGGACGTATAGGCGTGCGCTGCTCTCCGTGCGCACCGTGGCGATTTGGCTGTCTAGGCGTCGCCGCGGCTCCGTAACGACTGTGCCCGTAAAGGAGGTTTCGCCGAGCACTGCGCGCTGCGCCTGTAGGTAGCGCACGTCGTCGAGCGTGTAGTGCAGGGAGCCGAGCGCGAAAGAGAGCGCGGCAAGGATAGCGACGGCGCGCAGCGGGCGTAGGTCCTGCAGAAAATGCGCCGCCGCTGCGAGGGCGGCCGCCGCGGCGAAGGTGAACAGGGGAGGAAAGCCGAGCCCGCCCGCCGCCGCCCCGCCGACGAAGCCCGCCGCGGCGGCAAAAAAAGCGTCATGCGCGCCGCGCGTAAGTTCCATTCGGTCATGGTATCGTACTCTTCATGAACGGGGAAAAGCTCACGCTCTTTTGGCAGAATAACCGCCGCGACATCTTGCTGGCCATCGTGGTGGCCTCCATCTCCGCGCTGAGCTTCGGGCTTGGCTACTTTTCCGCGCTCGATGAGAACCGCACTCCAATAATTATCGAGAAACACTCCGCCGAGTAAAAAAGAATGGTTTTTGTATCCAGCAGTTCATTGCATGCACATCAGTGGCCTCATATCATGACTTAATTAAAAGCATTAACAGTAAATAATGTCGTGTTGACTATGTATGAATGCGGAACAAGCTCTTAAAGGGTCTCTTGAGGCGTTCAGTGCGCATGATGCGGATGCGTTTGCCTCGTTTTTTGCGGAAGGTGCGTCGGCGTACGACCCGCAGTATCCAGAGCCACTGCGGGGCAAAGATGCGATCCGCAAGGACATTGAAGATTTTATTACTGCACTCCCGGATCTGAGTGCCCGTATGCTCTCGTTGGTTGGGAACAGTGATGTTGCGGCTGCGGAGATGGAGATTACCGGGACGCACACAGGGCCGTTCGTGACGCCCGAGGGAACGGTGCCGCCCACCAATAAAACCCTGCGAATGCAGGTCGGTCTGTTTGTGCGCGTGGACGGGGAAGGGAAGATAGTGGAAAACAATCGCTACTACGACATGATGAGCGTGGCGAACCAGCTTGGATTGTCGTAAGCCCTGGGTCTTGCCAAAGGAAAGAAGCCGCCGATGGCGGCTTCTTCGGTGCGGCGCGCCTCAATGGAATACGAGTTCTCCGTCGAGAAACCGGTACTCCCGCGGCGTAATGAGCTGTTTGTGAGCTATCCTGACTCTATACAGGGGCCCGTCAAGCTCCTTCTCCCAGAAGGTCAAGAAGCCGACGAGCCGGGGAAACTGCGGTGGGACGTCGTACGCCTGCCAAACGAACGTTTGAAGAATGACAGGGTGATCCGGCATTCCGTACAGGATCTCAGCCGTAGTCAGTCCATAACCCTGCAAACTCAGGGCAAATGCATGGTCGGTCGTCATGGCCGCTTACCTCCTTTGCTTTTTAAAATGTATCGTGTTTTCGCGCACTCCTCAACGTCTAGATACCGAGTAATCGCGCCACTATGGAGAACACGGTGGCGACGAAATTGGAAGCGGGCAGATGGGAAGTCGGCTCGTCCGCCGCAGGAGCGGAGCTATCGTGCTCGTAGTTCTCCGGCAGGTACGGCTCCTGGTACCCGTCGCCGCCCTCGTATTGCTGGTGATATTGGCGGTAGTGCTCGTCGTGCTGCATACGGTATTGCTCATGTTCCGCATTGAATTCCCCACTATGTTCACCCGGATATCCTTCAGGCGGGAATGGGCCTTCCGGCGGCATTCGCATGTGCTCGAAGTTTCCTTCATGCATCTCGCCTTGGAATGTTCCCCTGCGTTCGTCATACAGGGCACGGCACTCTTCGGGAGTAGTACAGGGCAATCCGGGCGGCGCCTCGAACCCGCGCATATCCATGGCGCGGTCTTGCCCAAAGTCCCTCGACTCGGCGGGCATCGGGCCGAACCCGCCGCACTCATCCGGGCGTTCGCTGCAGTAGCGGGCGCATTCCTCATGACCTTGGCATCCGCCCGGACCGACTACTCCTTCTTGTCCCTCCGGCGGTCCCGCAAATTCGAAACCGCCCGGCCCTCTTTCTTCCATGAATGACCTCATTCGTGCCGCGTCCTCTCCCGATATAAAACCGTTCTGGACCGCAAATTCGAAGCACTCGCTGTGTCGCGCAGGGTCTTCGCAGATGCGCTTGCACTCGATGCCTCGGCACCCGCCCGGCCCCGTTACGTTCATGAGCTTGCGCGCGCGCTCCACTTCCTCCGGCTTAATGAGGCCCTGCGCCTCGGCGAAGGCAAAGCATTCCTCGGCGTGGTCGGGGTTTTCGCAATACGTTCTGCAGGCCACACCGCGGCATCCGCCTGGACCGCCTTCCGCCATCATTTTGCGCGCTCGTTCGAGATCCTGCGGCGGCATGAGATTGTGTTCAGCGGCGAACGCAAGGCACATCTCGACGTTGCTCTCTATGTTGCAGAATGCATGGCACTCATCCTTGGTGCGGCACCCTCCGGGGCCGCCGCGCTCCTCGACGATGCGCATCGCTCTATCTTCGTCAATGCCCGGTTCTTCTATGTGCAAATCCTGCGGCGGTGGCGACTTCATCAGCCCATGTTCCTGCGCAAAAGCCATGCACTCCGTACGACGCGCCGGATCGGCGCAGACGGCGCGGCACTCGCGGCCGCGGCATCCACCGGGGCCTGTTATTTCGGCAAAGGTGCGCGCTTGCGCGGCCTCTGCCGGGCTCATAAGGCCGTTTGCCTCGGCAAAAGATACGCAGGCGGCAATGTTCGCGGGCTCGTCACAGTACATTTTGCACTGCTCTTTTGACGCACATCCGCCAAGTTCGGCAATGGGAAACGTTACATTCTGCCCTTGCGCGAACGCGACGCTTGCGGCCATGAGGCACGCAAGCGCGAGTGGCGCAAAAGAGATTATTCGTATTGTCATGCGCAGTTCGGTATTATTCTTATATCAAACCCGGTGAGATTCACTCGAAGGGATTAAACCGCACGCCCTCCAGTGGATTCGTCTCCACGTCGCCGAACGCGTTCACTGATGCACTTGGGGAGTTCGCGCCTTCCTGCGCAGTAGCGGCCTGCTCGTCTGCTGGCTGCGTGCCGGCATAAGAG
>PFBM01000017.1:0-107 GCA_002773285.1 Candidatus Kaiserbacteria bacterium CG10_big_fil_rev_8_21_14_0_10_59_10 | reverse complement strand
GCCAATTCCGCCGAGAATGAGGCCGGCAACGAGAGAGAGCAGGCCAACGGAAAGACCAGCGCCAGTATTTTGAGATTCCATAGTTTCAACGTATACGAAAATGAATA
>PFBM01000014.1 GCA_002773285.1 Candidatus Kaiserbacteria bacterium CG10_big_fil_rev_8_21_14_0_10_59_10 | reverse complement strand
AAAGCTCTTGGATTTCGTGCCGCACGATCGCATTAAAGACGTACTGTATTTTGCTCCCTTCGACACTGAGCATCCGATAGGGTTCAACGTGATGGAGGACGTGGGCTATGACAGGCGGCACTTGGTCGTCTCCGGCCTTATGGGTGCGTTCCGGCGCATCTGGGTGGATGCATGGAGCGCGCGCATGGAGTACATTTTGCAGAACACGCTCCTCGCACTCCTCGAGTATCCCGGCTCGACGCTCCTGGACGTGAACCGCATGCTCACCAATAAGAGTTTTCGCGCTGCCGTTACGGCGCGCGTGACGGACCCCTTGGTGCGTTCGTTCTGGACGGAGGAATTCGCGAACTATACCGATAGCTACACGCGCGAGGCGACGCCAGCCATTCAAAACAAGGTCGGGCAGTTCGTCGCGAACCCGCTCATCAGGAACATTGTCGGGCAGCCGCGCTCGACGTTCGACCTGCGGAAGATGATGGACGAGCGGAAGATTTTCATCGTGAACCTCTCGAAAGGGCGGATGGGCGAGACGAACGCTGCGCTTCTCGGCTCGATGCTTACCGTCAAGGTATACCTTGCCGCGATGTCGCGGGCAGAGGAGCCCGCGGCCCGTTTGATGCAACTACCGCGCTCGTATTTTTACGTTGACGAGTTCCAATCCATGATGAACGAAGCGTTTGCCGATATTCTCTCGGAGGCGCGGAAATACAAGCTCGCCCTTACGCTCGCGAACCAGTATATCGAGCAAATGGAGGAGAACGTCCGCAATGCGGTGTTCGGCAACGTGGGTACGCTGGTAGCGTTCCGCGTCGGGCCGTTCGACGCGGAGGTGTTGAAGACGGTATTCGAGCCGACGTTCCACGCCGAAGACCTCATCAACCTCGGCATCGGCCAGATATACCTTACGCTCATGATAGACGGCGTCGGCTCGCCGCCGTTCTCAGCGGAAACCATTCCCCCCATCGAAACGCCGTCGGTGTCGTATCGCGAGGATATCGCGCAATACTCGCGCGCTACCTACGGCCGGTCGCGCGCGGAAGTGGAAGCGCTCATAAATAAACGGCAGTTGGAGTTCGCCATGCCGCCGAAGCCGCCGCGGGAGAGTGCGCGGCGCGATTATGCGCCTGGCGCGAGGCGCGAAAGCGTTTCGGCTGATAGGCGCGGCGAGGGTTCCCGCGCTCCGCGCCCGGCGCCGAGAGAGGCAGCACCGCACGAACCGGTGCAAAAATTAGCGCCCCAGGAGAAAAGAGAGCCGCGCCAAGCAGACAGGGAAGACGAGCGCGCCGCGCTTCGCGCGGCGCTGGCCGCCGCATCTCGGAACGCTTCCGCAGGCGCCGGCACGTCGCCGGCCGAAATTCTGCGCGCAAAGCGCGGCGGTGCGAATACGCAGAGCGCGCCAGGCGAGAGGCGCACAGAGCCGAAAGGAGAGACCGCCGGCTCCGAAAAGCCGCGCGAAGGGGCACATGGCGAGGTTTCCCCGGAGGTGCTACAACGTGTGCTCAATGGCAACGGTTAGACATACCGGCAGGGCAGCCCTTTTTGCGCTCGCGCTCCTCCTGTGCACCGCACCCTTCACGCACGCAGCGCATGCTATCAACATCAATACGGCGGATGCGGAGACGCTTACCCAGCTGGTAGGCATAGGTACGGTCATCGCGCAGCGCATCGTCGACTACCGGCAGCAGTACGGTCCCTTCGCGGCCATCGAGGAGATTCAGAACGTGAGCGGAATTGGCGCAGTGATCTTCAGCAACATCAAAGACCACATCACAATAGAGGGCGGACACTCTTCCGGTCTACCCCCCGGAGGAGAGGGTGAGCAGGAGGCGCTCGCGCAGCGCGCGAGCGGAGCGAGCACATCGGCTCCCATTACGTCACTCTTCGTCACCGCCGGAGGCGATCGCACGATCGTCGCCGGTGCGGAGGTCTCGCTCATTGCGCGTGCGCTTGATGGCGAGCGCAAGCCGGCGGATGAGCGCGTGCATTTCTTCTGGAATTTCGGCGACGGCACGACAGGCACAGGGCGAGCGGTGACGCATCGATGGATGCACCCGGGGCGGTACGCTGTGGTGGTGAAAGCGTCGCACTATGATACTTCCGCGACGCACCGCATTACGGTAACTGCGGATGCGCCGCAATTCGGCCTCACGCTCCTGGCGGACGGCGGCGTTCTTCTGGAGAATCGCACAGGGCGCGAGGTGGATGTGTCGCACTGGAAGGTAGCCGATCGCACGCAGGAGTTTGCCCTGCCCGAGGGAACGATGCTCCTGCCCGACGGCGCGCTGCGTCTCTCTCCTGCCGTACTTCGTTTTGCCGCATCGAGTTTGGTCGAGCTCCGCTTTCCGAGCGGAGAGGTCGTCACGTCTGCCGCCGAGGTCGAGGAGGCGCCTGCGGGCGCCTCTCCCGCGCCTTCCCCGGCGCAGAGCGCGAGTGAGCGGGCCGCTCCTCGAGCGCCTTCTCCTGCGGCGCGCATACGCGGCGCAACGCAGGCGGTACAAGCGCCTGCACCCTTGCCTCCGGCCGGGGCGTCTTCCACTATCGAGGGGGAGCATGCGCTCGATTCCCTCGACGCTTCTGGTGAGCGCGGGCGCTACGCGGCAGCGGCGGCGGCAGCAGCCGGCGGCGGCTCCGGCGGCTGGTGGGTGAGTCTTCTCGGCGTTATGCTCACCGGCGTTGCAGCGACGCTCATCGTGCGGCGGTACAATAGAAAAGAGTGGGATATCGAGGAAGGATAAATAGCGGGCATGGAAAAAGGAGAAGAAATAATCGTTGTCACGGGCGGGGCCGGGTTTATCGGCGCACGCCTGTGCGCGCGCCTTGCGGGAGAAGGAAAGCGGGTGATATCGCTCGACAACTATTTTGCCGGCTCGCGCGCGAACCATGTCGCGGGCGTTGAATATCGCGAGGGGCATACGAAGGATATTGAAAAGCACATTCCCGAGACACCGGGCATCATCTACCATCTCGGAGAGTATGCGCGCGTGGAGCAAAGTGTTTTGGAGCCGGATGCCGTTCACGACCTGAACGTCGTCGGCACGGGGGCGGTGCTTGAGTTTTGGAAAAAACGCGGCTGCAAATTGGTCTACGCCGGCTCGTCCACAAAATTCGGGGACGGCGGGCTCGCGCGGGAGCGTACGCCATATGCATCGACGAAGGCGGCGAACACGGAGCGCGTGAATGAGTGTGGAGAGCGCCACGGTCTGCCGTACGCCATTGCCTATTTTTACAACGTGTACGGGCCGGGGGAGCGGGCGGGCCTCTACGGTACCGTCATTGAAGTGTTCAAGCAGATGTACCTCGCCGGAGCGCCGATCGCAGTTACCGCGCCGGGCACCCAGACGAGGAATTTTACGCACGTGGACGACATCGTGGACGGATTATTGCTCATCGGCGAAAGGGGGCAGGGGGACGAGTATGGGCTCGGTGCGGAGCGCGCCTATTCGATACGCGAGGTGGCGGAGCTCTTCGGCGGAGAAATCATCATGCTTCCCGCGCGCGGCGGCAATCGCATGAGCTCCGGCCTGGATACGGCGAAATCGCGCGCGCTCGGCTGGCAGCCGAAGCGCGCGCTTGACGCATACATAGCGGAATTCGTGTCGACGCACTCGCGCGGCGCTTCCCGCGAGAAGCGCGTGCTCGTGTTCTCGACGACGTTCTATCCGACGGTGGGCCTAGCCGAAGAGGCGCTTCTTGCGCTCGCGCGCGCGATGCCGGACGTAACCTTCGACGTTGTCACGACCGTCTTTACGCCGAGCGCGCGCGGCATCGCGCCGCCCTCTCCCAATGTGCACATACACCGCGTCGGCTTCGGCGGCGCGCTCGATAAGTTCTTTCTCCCGCTTTTGGGTTACTGGAAAGCGCGCCGGTTGCACAGAGCGCATCGCTATCTCTTCGCATGGTCGCTTCTTGCGAGCTACGCCGCGCTCGCGGGGGTCCTCCTTAAGCGCTACGCGCGGCTGCCGCTTCTCATCACGCTTGCGGATCACGACCTGGACGACGTGTCGCGCTTTAAGCGAGGCCTCATCGCGACGGTGCTCTCCGATGCGGACCAGGTCTATGGCACGAGCGCCGCGCAAGAGCGCCGCGCGGGAGACATAACCGCCGGAGCGCTTAGGCGGCATTCCATGGGCGAGGGCGACGCATTCGCCAACCAGCTCCGGTATGCGTATGCTGAGGTCTTGCTGCACAAAGGCAAAACGCAATGAAAAGAAAAGTACTTATTTTCTCGCTCGCGTACTACCCAAAGCATGTCGGGGGTGCGGAAGTGGCGATAAAAGAAAAGACCGACAGAATGCCGGACATAGAGTTCCACATGGTGACGAATCGTTTCGATTCCACCCTGCCGACGGTCGAGCAGATCGGCAACGTACTCGTCCACCGCATTGGTATCGCGCGGCCGAGCCCCTCTATGGCAGAGTTGCGTCGCTGGCCGCTGCATCTCAATAAGCTGCTCTTCCAGTTCCTCGCCGCGTGGAAAGCCCTGCGGCTGCACCGGAAGCACCGCTATGACTGCATATGGGCGATGATGGCGCACTCCTGCGGCGTGCCGGCGGCGCTTTTCAAGCTCTTCCATCCGCGCGTGTCCTACGTGCTTGAGCTCCAAGAGGGTGATCCCCCGGAGTATATCGAGCGCAGGATGCTGCCGCTTTGGCCGCTCTTTAAGAGCGCCTTTACGTCGGCCGATGCGGTGTCGGCCATCTCCACCTTCCTCGGACGTTGGGCGAAGAGGCGTGGATTTCCCGGTAAGCCCGTCCTCGTCCCGAATGCCGTCAATGTGGCGCACTTTTCGCAAGAGTATCCAGCGCGCGCGATAGACGAGATAAAAGACCGCCTCGGCAAAAAGATGGGGGACGTATTCATAATCACCACGTCGCGCCTTGTGCATAAAAACGCGCTCGATGACGTGATACGCGCATTGCCCCTGCTATCGGAGAATGTGCACTTTATCATTCTCGGCACCGGCCCTCTGGAAAAAGAGCTCAAGTTGTTGGTTACAAGCCACGGGCTGCAAAAGCGTGTCCAATTTCTCGGGCAAATAGAGCACGATGAATTGCCGAAGTATCTCAAGGCGTGCGACATTTTTACGCGCCCGAGCCGCTCGGAGGGAATGGGGAATTCGTTCGTGGAGGCGATGGCCGCAGGCCTCCCCGTCATTGCGACGCAAGAGGGCGGCATTGCGGACTTTCTTTTCGACCAGACACGCGACCCCGACAAGCCCGTGACGGGCTGGGCGGTAGACAAGGATTCGCCGGAGCAGATAGCCGAAGCGGTAAAAGACATCACGGCGCATCCGGAGAAAGTGCGGGCAGTCGTCGCTACGGCGAAGGCAATGGTCGTCGAAAAATACGACTGGGACCTCGTTGCGAAAGACATGCACGAGAAGGTGTTCGTGCCGCTTTTCGGGCGGGGATAACCCGCACACTTAACCTCCTATCGCCTCGAATCGCATACTTGTGCCATGTATTACGTCTATGTTCTTGGGAGCGAGCGTGACTCCCGACTGTATATCGGCAGGACGAATGATTTGAGGCGCAGACTGAAAAAACACAACAATGGAGAAAGTTTCTCAACGGCCTTTCGGCGCCCCTTTACACTGCTTTATTACGAAGCGTATAGAGACGAACGTGACGCCGTGCGACGAGAGAAGGCACTGAAGTTACGGGGCAACGCAAGAAGATTTCTGATGGAACGCTTATCTTTTAGTTTGCAATAGGAGGTTAAGTGTGCGGGGATAAGTGCCCTTGGAGAATCGGTCGCAAGGGTGTTAGCTGAAGGCAGCGCAACCGCAAGCACAGAAAGGAGGAACCTCCATGTTGGAGTTCCAGGTTGCTTATTGGCGTTGGATAGAGGCGATGCTTGGTCTCCAGGTCGCGGTTTGGCGATCTATGACCTTACCTAATCGCCTCGTCGTACACGAAGGGCCATCGCGCGCTGAGCGCGCGATCCAAAGCGTGGATGTTGACGGGTCCCACCGAGTTATCCACGCGGCGTTTCGGTGAACGCCACGCCATACGTGTTGAGGCGCCCCTTCGGGCGCCTCCTCGCTATTCATTTCACCCTGCGCTAGAGTATTCAATAATGAGGTTCCTCGTCGCGACACCCTTTACGGATAGGTCGATAGAAGCACTAAGCGTTTACGCGCGGGGCCTTACGGGCGGGCTTGAATCGGCAGGGCATACGGTCGACCTTGTCGAGCGTAATGCACTGGAGAGAATGCTTCCGTCTGGGTTGCGGCATCTTATGTATGGGATACGCATCATTCCACGAGTGTTGCGAAGCGATGTCGTATTCGCGCTTGATACATGGAGTGTCGGTTTTCCCGCTTTTGTCGCTGCACGCCTATGCAGGAAACGTTTCGCGGTGCGCATCGGGGGAGATTTTTTGTGGGAAATATATGTGGAGCGGACGAGAGAGCCGATACTGCTCTCTGAGTTTTATTCGGCGAAGAGGAGGTTCACGATACGGGAACGGTGTACGTTCCGCGGCATACGCTCCCTCGTGCGAGGCGCGGATGCCCTCTTCTTTACGACGCGTTTCCAGCGGGAAGTATGGCGGGACGCCTATGAATTTTCCGATTCCCGAGTACACCTACTGGAAAACTATTATCCGCCGAAGGCGGCTCAGCGCGCTCCCGACGGAATTGTGTTCGTGAGCGCGGGCAGAGATATGTTCCTCAAGAATGCCGGCATGGTCGAGCGAGTGGTCGCGCGCATAGCAGCAAAGCACAGCGGCGTTTCGCTCGATGCCCGCGCGCTTCCGTATTCCGAGCACCTGAAGCGCTTGGAGAGATCGTACGCCGTCATACTGCCGGCCTTCAGCGAGATATGTTCGAATACGGCGATAGAGGCGGTGGCGCGCGGGAAACCGTTCATCATGGCGCGGGACACCGGCACGAAGGAGCGCTTGGGCGAGTGCGGGATATTCATCGACATGCGCTCAGAGAAAGAACTGGAGGGTGCCGTGGAGAGGATGCTCGAGCCGGGAGTGTACGCAAAACTGCAGGGCGCCTGCCGGGCGTTCTCCTTCGAACACTCATGGGAAGACATGGCACGGGAAATATGCACCGCGCTTAGGCGCACATGACTATGCGTGTGCTTTCTATCGGTTCCGATAGGGCATTGTTTCGGGAAGGAAGCGCCGCACGCGTACGCGCGGCGCGCTATGCGGAAACATTCGGCGAAATGCACGTGGTGGTATTTTCGTTGCGCTCGCATGCTCTTGCAACAGTGCACGCAGGCCCTCTTCACCTGTATCCGACCAACTCACGTTTGAAAACATTATATGTTCTTGACGCTGCGCGCATCGCGCGCCGCCTGCCAGCCGATGTCGTGACCGTCCAGGATCCGTTCGAATCCGGATTAGTCGGTCTCCTTGCGCGCCGCGGCAAGCCGCTTCATGTGCAACTGCATACGGACCCGTTTGCGGCGCAATTTCGCCGCTCCTTTCTGAACCGTATCAGGACTCTCGTTATGCCCCATGTTCTTGCTCGTGCTACCCGTATCCGCGTCGTGAGCGAGCGTATCGCACGCTCGCTGCAAGCTACGGGCTATGGGCAGCGGGCCGTACCCGCCGTTCTCCCGATATACGTTGATGTCGCCCGCTATCGCAGCGCGCCGTCGGATGCCGCACTCAAGGCGCGATTCTCGGCGTTCAAGACGAAATTGCTCGTCGTTTCGCGCCTCGAGCCGGAGAAAAACGTGAAGCTTGCTGTAAGCGCCTTCGCACGGGTAGCCCCAAGGGATGCGTGCCTTATCATTGTAGGCGAGGGAAGTGAGCGATCGCTGCTGCAGTCCTTTGCAAAGGAATGCGCATGCGACGATCGAATATTCTTCGAGGGGGAGGGGGATCCGGCGTCGTACTACAAACTGGCGGATCTTGTGCTCGTCACATCGCACTATGAAGGGTATGGACTCGTCATCATAGAGGCGCTTGCTGCCGGCACGCCGGTGCTTTCCACGGACGTTGGCGTTGCCCGCGAGGCCGGCGCTATCGTTACGACGGAGGAGGGGTTCGTGGATGCGCTTCGCGAGTGGCTCAAGGAAGGGCCGTGCCGCGGCGAGCTCAAGCGGTATCCGTACGCGTCGCTTGATGAGTATGTGCAAGCATATTGCGATGACATACGGGCGTGCCTCCACACTAACCCTGGCATCACGGTATGATTTTTCAGATTCACGTACGCAATTTTTCCACAACGCCACCGTTTTTTATGGCGGGCTACAATGCAGCGTAGAAATTATGCCGGGTTAGTGTGGGGGCGTGCGCCGAGGGATGAAAACGGCTATACTGCTGCGTTATGGCAAACAAGCTGCTCGTTGGGTTTATAGGACAGGGGTACATCGGAAAAAACTACGCCGACGATTTTGAGCGTCGCGGCTATGCGGTAGTGCGCTACGCCCTGGAGGAGCCGTACAATGGCAATAAAGCAAAGGTAGCTGAATGCGATGTAGTGATAATCGCCGTGCCGACGCCAACAACATCTGGTCAATTTGACCTGAGCGTCGTTGAGAGTGTTCTTCAGCTGGTCGGGGAAGGAAAGATCGCTGTTATTAAATCGACCGTTCTGCCGGGAACTACAGCTGAGCTGCAGAATAGGCACAATACTGTCACCATACTGTACTCGCCGGAGTTCCTGAGCGAGAGGACGGCTGCCGAGGATGCCGCGCATCCTTTTTCAAACATCATCGGTATGCCTGAGGAGAGCGAGCGGCACAGGGCGGCCGCCGAGCTCGTGCATTCGGTGTTGCCCAAGGCACAGTATTCGCTTACCTGTACGAGCACGGAGGCAGAGCTGATCAAATACACCCACAACGGGAGCGGCTATATCCAAATCGTATTTTTCAACATGATGTACGATCTAGCCCGATCTCTTGGCTGCGATTGGAATACCATCGAGGAGGCCATCCGGAACGATCCCCTCGTGTGCAACAGGTATGCAAAGCCGGTGCACGCAAGCGGGCACCCGGGCGCGAAGCAGGGTCGGGGAGCGGGTGGCCACTGTTTTATAAAAGACATGGCGGCGCTGAGTGAGCTCTATGCCCGAAGACTCTCGGATGACGCTCGTGGCCAGTCGTTCCTGCGCGCAATGGAGTGTAAAAACGTCGACTTGCTTACCAAGAGTGGCAAAGACCTTGATTTACTCAAAGGAGTGTACGGTGAGAACCCCGAGGACATATGCGCCTCCTAATCATCACTCAAGCAGTCGACAAGAACGATCCTATTTTGGGGTTTTTTCATCGGTGGATAGAGGAGTTTGCAAAACAGTACGATCATCTTCACGTTGTTTGCCTCAAAAAAGGAGAATACTCTCTGCCGCAAAATGTGTCGGTGCACTCCCTCGGAAAAGAGACGCGCAGATCACGCGTGAGGTATGTTATCCGTTTCTATCACTACGCATGGAAATTCCGTCACGAATATGACGCGGTGTTTGTCCATATGAATCAAGAGTATATTCTGCTTGGCGGGTTGCTGTGGCAGCTTTTGGGAAAACGGGTATACCTGTGGCGAAATCATTACGCCGGCACGTTTCTCACGGATATTGCCGCCGCATTTTGCACGAAAGTATTTTGTACATCAAAACATTCCTATACGGCGAAATACAAAAAGACAGTCTTGATGCCGGTGGGCGTAGACACCGATATATTTAAGCCCGCGCCCGGCGTTGTTCGAGAACCGCGCTCAGTACTTTTTTTCGGCCGGATCTCGCCGTCAAAGCGGCCGGGGGTGTTATTGGAAGCACTCGGCATTCTGCGAACGAAGGGCTTTAATTTCGCTGCGACCTTCTGCGGGCCCGGCGAGGGCACATATATAGGCGGTCTGAAAGAAAAAGTGCGAGTGTTCGACATTGCGGAGAGTGTGGTCTTTCAAGACGGCATTCCGCACTCGGAAGCGCCGCACCTCTTCAGTGCGCACAAAGTCTACGTGAATTGCTCGCCCTCCGGCATGTACGACAAGTCCATTCTGGAAGCGGCCGCCTGCGGCTGTCTCGTCCTTGCTGCAAGCAGTGATTTCGCCGAGCATGTTCCCCGGGAGCTTGTGCTGGAGACCGTCGAGCCGAACGATTGTGCGGAAAGGATCGCCGCGGCACTTACCGTGACCGAGGAGGAGCATCGCGACTGGCGTATCGCGCTAGAGACGCTCGTTAGGCAAAATAATTTGAGAACGCTCATGGAAAGACTATTTGTAGGATTATCCTGACCACCTATGTGCGGAATTATAGGAATAACCGGTGCGCACGAGGGGCTCATTCGAGAGGCGGCAAAGACATTTGCGTACCGCGGACCCGATTTCTCCGCGGTTGTATCGGACGGGCGCGTTACGCTCGGTCACAATAGGCTCTCAATTATCGGCCTCGACCCACATGCCAACCAGCCAATGGCGAACGCGGATGATACCTTGCGCATCGTATTCAACGGAGAAATATACAATTATAAAGAGCTTCGGCAAGAATTAGAGTCCCTCGGTCATTTCTGCGTTACTGCATCAGATACTGAAGTGTTATTGCATGCGTATAAGGCATGGGGAAACGCTATGGTTGGTCGACTGCGTGGTATGTATGCGCTTGCGCTCTACGATCGCAGTGCCGGCGCACTGGTTCTTATGACAGACTACGCGAACATGAAGCCGCTCTTTTACGCGCAGGTTGGGAGCGTGTTCATGTTCGCCTCGGAACTTAAAGGAGTCATTGCTATGTTGAGAGGGGTCGGTGGAAAAATCGCCGCTGATGAGGAGGCTCTTGATATCTACTGGGCACTTGGGTATGTGCCCGTGCCGCGTACGATCTTTCATGCCGTGCGTCGCATGCCACGGCGCACCGTTCTTACCGTTGATGTTGCGACGGGTATCTGTACTGAGCACGAATATGAGAAGTTATCCACGCACGCGTTGACGGTTGAGGAGTTGCAGGCGCTTATTGAAAGAAAGGTGCAGTCACATCTGGTTGCCGATGTCCCAGTCGGTCTTTTCTTTTCGGGCGGTACGGACTCTTCTCTTATTGCCTCCATTCTCACTGCGCGCAACATCCGGATCGAGGCATTCAGTTTAGAGCTCATGGCACGCCCTGAAGACAAAGCATACTTTAACGCTATAGCGAAGCACGTAGCCCTCTCGATCCGCAAGCGGTACTTCGGCATCAAAGAGTTCGACGAGATCTATCCGACTGTAGTTGCACAGATCGACGAGCCATTCAGCGACAGCTCACTTTTTCCTATGTATTTTTTGTCACGTATGGCTGCGGAACATGTGAAGGTGGTGCTCACCGGCGACGGAGGCGATGAGTACTTCTTAGGGTATCCACGTAGCCTCGTGCTATCGCGCATGGTCGGCGCGCCGCTTGATGCGGAGATGACGATATTAGACTATTTATATATCGGAACGCCACGGTTTAGGGGCAAAGTACGACTCTTTGAGAAGCTTTTCTCGTTCTTTAGGAAGCCACTTTCCTATTACCTCCTCACTGTTTCTCCGACGAAAGATCTTATGCGTCCGCGGCAGTGGCGACACGCGAAGCGGACTCTCGGGAGTCGTAATGCATCGCCCACATCACTTGACGCTGAGTTTTACCTCGAGAATGGAATACTCCGGAAGGTCGATATTGCGACGATGTACTCATCGCTGGAGGCACGTATGCCGCTTCTTGATCCAGAGATTGTTGCAGCAGCTGAGGCGGGCATGCCTGCTTTGCTCCCGCTTCAAAGTAAGAAACCGTTGTTGAAACGCATGCTCGCCACTTACTTGCCATCATCTCTTGTGTACCGCGGCAAGCGCGGATTTGGACTTGATGCTCCCGTGTTCTTTGCCGCTTCCAGATACCTTGAGCGAGATTACAAGAGCGCGCTTGCGTATCTTGGCGAGAAGCGGCTAATCGACCTCAGACGCCTACCAGAGGCCACTACTTTGGTGCGCCGCCGGCCGTCGATGCTTTGGCAGACACTCCTCTTGTATCATTCGCTCAAGAACGCAGGAATATGACAGGAGAACATAGAACTGTACTGCTAATGATAAATGCGCTCACGATTGGTGGCGGGGAGCGCACCTTTGTATCTCAAGTACGTACGCTTTCTCGCGCGGGATGGCGTGTTCATGTCGCGCTTCTTTTTAAGACAGGCGAGTTGCGAGATGAGCTCATTATTCCCGCGGATCATGTACATGTACTGTCGTTCCGTTCTGTTTTTGATATCGGAGGCTACTTTCGTGCACGGCGACTTGTCCGGGCGATACAGCCTGATGTTGTGTACTCCACATTGAACGAGGCAAATGCAATAGCGCGTGTACTTTCGTTCGTTGCGCCACGTTACTGCCTCATCACGCGCGAAGCTAATATGGCCGACGTTAAACCCTTTTTTTACAAGACACTGGATGTTCTTACAGGATTTCGTTCGCAAGCAATCATTGCCGTGTCGGGCGCGGTGCGCGATTCTCTTCTTTCGTATGCGCCGCATCTCGCTTCCCGTGTTCGTATCCTGCACAACGCTGTTCATGTGCCGTTAAATCCGCCGGAGCATGTGCGTCAGCAAGATGACGCCGTTCGTATACTGTCTGTCGGTAGCTTGGATGAAAAAAAAGACCATGAAGTGCTTGTGCGAGCCCTTGCGCAACTTCCTGGTAACTTTAGTCTCACAATAGTCGGAAAGGGCGTTCTTGGTGCCCGTCTCGCGCGGGTTGCGGCAGAGGTTGGTGTCACTCGACGTGTGCGGTTTGCGGGAGCTATGCCTCCGTCGAATTTGGCAGCACTATATGCATCACACGATATCTTAGCATTGCCTTCGCGACGCGAGGGGTGCCCTAATGTAGTTCTGGAAGCATATGCCGCGGCTATTCCCGTTATTGCTTTTGATATTCCCGGGATACGGGAGTTTGTTACAGAGAAAACTGGCATTCTGGTGAACGAGCGTTCGCCGAAGGCGCTTGCGCGCGCTATTGAAAGTGAGTTTTCCGAACACGTGAAAATAAGAGAGATGGGGCGCGCAGGATACGAACTTGCGAAATCAGCATTCGCGCCGGATTTGCACAACAGGAGTCTCTTACAGATCATTCACTCTTGCTGTCAGGCGATTTGACGCATTTTAAGATCAGGCGCTTCATTCGTTTCTGCAGGAAGGGAAAGAAGAAGGCCAATGGTTGCTCTATAAAATTGTGTTTCCATCCGTAGTAAAAAAGATTATCAGAACCTCGCACGTTGACTATGGTAAGACCGTGGGTGCTGAGTATCTCGCTGATTTCTTGAAAACGGAAATAATGGTCGTCCACGGGCTGGCGCTTCTTATTCCTCCTCCTGTCGTAGAACTCGAAAGACATCCAGTCGTGGTTGGGCACGGTGATAACGGCGATGCCTCCTGACTTCAGCACGCGGACAAGTTCGGAAACTGCGGCATCATAATCAAGCATATGCTCAAGGGCTTCGGTCATGAAGATAAAGTCAAACATTTCACTCATGTAGGGTAAACGCTCAGCATCACCCTCGATGATCTCAGCATGAGGAACGTTTTGCCTCGCAATGCTGCATAAAACAGGGGATATATCTACGCCATGCAGCTGAACATCCAGCGCCGGGCGTCGCGCCGCCAGTTTTAGGAGCAATGAACCTTTTCCGCAACCAATGTCGAGAATCTTTCCCAGATAGGCAGAGTGCATGTCCAGGCAGCGCTCATAGAAAGCGTCATCCAGGCCTATTTTATGAGCGATTCTATCGTAACCTGAAGCAATCTCCTCTTTTGTTATTGTTTTACCTGTAGAGTGCGTCATTTTGCATTGCTCGACATGCGTACTACCGGTCCATTTCACCGTATGGTCCATACTATATAGCATAAGGAGCCGTTAAAGGGGAGCTTGCGATCGGGAAATGCAGAGTATGAATATCTTGCGCAACCGCTTTGTGTAGCGGATACTGGCACGGTGAAGCTATTGCGCAAAACGGCTTTGGTGCTGCTCGCATTCTTTGCTCGGTTCCAGCGCGCCCCGCGGCTTACGGTCATGCTCTACCACTCGGTTTCTGACGAACCGTGGCAGTATGCTGTTTCTCCTGTCGAATTTGAGCGGCAGATGAAGTACATTGCGGAGCGATACGATGTAATCCCTCTCGAGCAGGTACTCAAGCATATGGGAGGTGCGCCGCTTACGCGGAGCGCCGTTTCAGTAACCTTCGACGATGGGTACCGAGACTTTCTCACCAACGCGCTACCCGTCCTTAAGAAATTCAGTATTCCTGCGACCGTGTTCGTTTCTTTGGAGGAAACGGCTCGTCGCGAACTCGGCACAGAACGCGAACTTTTGCGCAGGGATGATGCCATAGCCCTGCAGCACTCTCTTGTGACACTTGGAAGTCACGCGCTGACGCATCGTAAACTAAGACGTCTTTCTGTCGATGAAGTGCGAGAAGAGGCGATACGTTCGCGAGAGTTGCTATGCGAGCGCTTTGGCGCTCTCCCGAGTTTCTTTGCCTATCCGAAAGGCAGTCATTCCCCTGCGGTCGCGCAGGCGGTCAAGGAGGCAGGGTACGATGCTGCGTTCACGACCGAACCGCGCGCTGTGCAGGTTGGTGAAGAACCGTATATGGTGCCGCGCATCCAGATAGACGCGACAATATCATTTGCGGAATTTAAGGCGCGGCTCACACGTGCGGCGGATTGGTACTATGCCATGCGTCGATATCTATGAATCCCGATTCCATCCCAGCCACCGCACTCATTCTTACGCGCAACTCCGCGGCGACGCTTCGGCGAGCGCTGGATAGTGTGGAGGATTTTGATGATATTCTCATCTGCGATGGTGGTTCAACGGACGATACATGTGCGATCGCGCGAGAGTTCGGCGCGCGTACTATCGAGCAGGAACGTACGTGCCTCAACGAAGATGGGTCCATACGGAATTTCGCATGCGTCAGAAACGCTGCTCTCAAAGAGGCACTGTACCCGTGGGTTTTGAGTATTGACTCCGATGAATCGGCAAGCGAAGGGCTTGTTGCCGAGATACGCGTGTTCTTAGCCGGCAATCCACCGCCGGGCGTGTGCAGGACTCCCGCACGGATCATACTCGACGGCACTCCTATCTTTCGTTCATCCAATTATCCCGGCTACCAAGTCCGCTTTTTTCATAGGGATGCGGGGCGATATAAAAAACCACTTCACGAACGGTTTACGCCGCATTCGAACGTTCCTATTCGGACATTAACATCACCGTGGCAATACTACATAGAGTCGAGAACCTACAATGCGGACTATGGAAAAGATCTCCCGCACCACCTCGCTATCTATGTGGAAGGGTACAAAAACGCTCCAGCACGAAAAAGGATGCGCGGAACATACCGCGCCCTCCGTGCCATGTTGGGCATAGCTATTCGTGCTATTTATAACAACATAGTTCATCCCGGTCCGAACACGTATCCACTCTCATACGAGTGGGTGCGCATCCGTTATCAATGGGAGATAATCAAAGCAATATGGCGCACTCTATCCAAGTAAACAAGGAGCACTATTTCCGATTGGGGTATGTCAAGAAAGAGCGTTGGGCGAACTTTTGGCGGCAGATACATCTTGTAGTGGAAAGCGACGCTAAAAGTACACTTGAGGTCGGGATCGGGAGCGGTATTGTCGCAGATGCCCTACGAAAAATGGGACTCCAAGTGCAAACACTCGACATTGATCCGGCACTACAGCCGGACATCGTCGGTTCTGTAACTGCCATTCCTCTGCCGGACAAAGCTGTTGACACGGCACTTGCGGCTGAAGTGCTCGAACATTTGCCGTGGGAAGAAGTCCCGCGGGCGCTTGCGGAACTTCGACGTATAGCGCGCAGGCATGTTGTCGTTACGCTTCCGTACGCCGGAAGTATTATCGCGTTTACGGTAAAAATTCCCCTTACTCCGTGGATGTCTGTTATGGTGAAAATGCCGCATTTTTGGAAGAAACATGTTTTCGACGGCCAGCATTACTGGGAGTTAGGTAAACGCGACAGGAGCCTCTCACAATTTCATGTTCTCCTAAAAGACGCCGGGTTCACAGTAAGAGAAGAAGGGCACACTCCAGACGACCCGAGCCACTATTATTTTCTTCTTTCAGTATGAAAGTTCTGTATGTTGCATACGCTCGCATGCCGACGGAAAAGGCGCACGGCATCCAGATCGCAAGCATGTGCTCCGCACTCGGCGACCAAGGTGCACAAGTGACGCTTCTCGTACCGACATGGACGAATCACCTTACCGTTTCTGTTTTCGACTATTACAGCATCACCTCAAACTTCTCCATCGAATATTTGCCTGCCGGGCCGCACTTGCCGGGGCGGTTGGGGTATGTGTTGAGGAAAATCCTTTTTGCTATGTCCGTGTTTCGCCGTGCAGGTAGAGTAGAATGTGATGCGGTTATTACGAGAAGTCAGTGGGTTACATGGATGCTCTCACGGCGGTGCAAGGTATTCTATGAGATACATGACTTTCCCGGTCTGCGCCGACGTTTCTGGTGGCGTCTCATTCGGGGTGCACGAGGATACATCTCTACCAACCAATTTAAGGCAGATAAACTGTGTCGGATTTTCGGCGTATCTCCCAAGCGGGTGCTGGTCGCCCCGAACGGATATGAACCAAAGTTGTTTGAGTTTGCTGCGGATAAAAATGAATTGCGACGCGAATTATCGCTCCCAGCGCACAAGCGCATCGTGCTCTATACGGGCAATGTGTACGGTTGGAAGGGCGTGGAGACGCTCGCGCATGCCGCACGTATGCTTCCTGAACTACTATTTGTATTCGTGGGCGGAACAGATCGTGACATTGTTCGCTTTCGAGAGGAGCATAAAGATGCTGAGAGCATACTTCTCGTGCCTCACCAGCGGCACTCTTTGGTCCCGCGCTATTTGCGGGCGGCAGACATACTCGTATTGCCTAATTCCGCTTCCACTATCGAGTCTCGTGTCTATACTTCTCCCGTGAAGCTTTTTGAATACCTCGCATCAGGCACGCCTGTTGTCGCCTCCGACCTCCCGTCCGTACGAGAAATCGTGGACGAACGACACGTGCATTTTTTTGCGCCAGACGATGCCACTTCTTTGGTCCAAGCGCTTCGGGACATTCTCGTGCAGCCGAGCGAAGCGGCCACGCGTGCCGCACGCGGCCGCGAACTGGTACGCGCCTTCTCGTGGGATAAGCGCGCGCGGAACATACTGATGCACATACGTGCGTTACGGTAAAGCGGATCGTTGCCGAGGGGGGCGCTGTTTGGTACAGTGCCGCTATCCATGAATTCCTCATTTTGGGCGGAGAAATCTGTATTAATAACAGGCGGCACCGGTACGTTCGGTTATGCCTTCATCGCGCGTCTCCTGCAGACGAAAGTAAGCCGCATCATCGTGTTCAGCCGCGACGAGTTCAAGCAGTCGGAGCTGCGCCGGGCTTTCGAGGACGACGAGCGCTTGCGCTTTTTCTTGGGTGACGTGCGCGATAAAGAACGGCTCATGCGCGCGTTTCGGGACGTGGATTTCGTCGTGCACGCCGCTGCCTTGAAACAGGTGCCTGCGCTTGAATACAACCCGATGGAGGCCGTAAAAACGAACGTGCTCGGCACGCAAAATGTCATTGAGGCGGCACTTGACGCAGGAGTCGCAAGAGTACTTTTTACCTCCTCAGACAAGGCGGTTCACCCGGTGAATCTATACGGTGCGACGAAGCTTTGTGCGGAGCGGCTCACCATAGCAGCAAATGTCTACCGAAGGAGCGGGGCGCAAAAGCCGCGCTTTTCCGTTATGCGCTATGGCAACATCCTCGGCAGCCGCGGTTCGCTTCTTGAGGTGGTCGAAAAGCAGCGTTCGAGCGGCACGATAACGCTTACCGACGATCGTATGACGCGCTTTTGGCTGCGCATTGAGCGCGTGATGGATTACGTGATCGAGGCGCTAGAGCAAATGCACGGCGGAGAAATATTCGTACCGAAAATGGAGAGCGTGAAAGTTGTTGACATTATCAAATGTCTCGCACCGGATTGCTCCGTGAGGGTCGTAGGGATACGCCCCGGAGAGAAACTACACGAAACGCTCATTACGCAGCACGAGGCGGGCAGAACGCGCGACATAGGAAGCATGTACGTTATCTCCCCGGAACAACTCCAGTTCGACGACGAGCCGCCCGTACAAGGCGCGCCGGTCGGGGTAGATTTCATATACGCGAGCGATAACCCGCGCTTTCTGCGTTCCGTCGAACATGCTCCGCGCATTCTCGCGGGAGGTTCCGAGGGCGGTAGCGGGAAGAAACAGAGCCGCATGAAAAAGAGCGCGCGTACGCGCGTCAAATCGCCCGGGCGTGCAAAAGCGCGGAAATCAACGTGAGATCCATTCCGTATTCGTGTCAATCTGTTACAGCCGCGGATATTCGCGCAGTTGTGAACGTGTTACGCTCTGACTTTCTCACGCAGGGTCCGGCCATTCCAGCGTTTGAAAAAGAGCTCGCACGCACAGCGGGTACGCGTTACTGCGCGGTTTTTTCTTCAGGTACGGCGGCGCTACACGGCGCGTGCGCTGCAGCGGGGCTCGGCAAGGGCGACGAGGTTATCGTGCCGGCGCTCACCTTCGCGGCGAGCGCGAACGCAGTTTTGTATGTTGGCGCCAAGCCAGTATTCGCGGATGTGGACATCGAAACAGGGAACATTGATCCACACGACGTTGAGAGGAAGATAACAAAGAGGACGAGATCTATCATATCCGTTGACTACGCGGGCCGCCCGGCGGACTATACTGCACTGCGGCGTATCGCAAAAAAACACAAGCTTCTTCTCATCGCGGACGCTGCACATTCGCTCGGCGCGTCATATAAGGGTCGCCCCGTCGGGTCGCTCGCCGACATGACGATGTTCAGTTTTCATCCGGTGAAGTCCATCACGACGGGTGAGGGAGGCGCTATTGCGACGAACAGCAAGGAGTTTTATATAAAACTCCTCGCGTTCCGTCACCACGGTATCGTGAAGGACCGGACGCTTTTTAAGAAAAAACACGCGCCTGCGTGGCATCAGGAGATGCAGTCCCTCGGCTACAACTATCGGCTCACTGACATTCAGGCGGCACTCGGACTCTCGCAACTGAAGCGGCTTCGCGCGCACATCGCGAAACGCCGCGCGCTCGCACATCGCTACAAAAAGCTGGCCTCGAGCATTCCTGGCCTCATCCTGCCGCCCTCGGACAGTAAAGATGCGCACTCGGCGTGGCATCTGTTTCCTATTCGTGTCGCCGAGCCGTCCGCGCGCGCGAGAGTCTTTAACGCCCTTCGTAACGTCGGTATCGCCGTGCAGGTGCACTATCTGCCCGTATACCTCCATCCGTACTATCAAAAACTTGGCTACGGAAAGGAGCTATGTCCGCGCGCGGAGAGCTTCTATGCCTCCGAGATCTCAATCCCGCTTTTTCCTGATCTCACCCTCCGCGAACAGGACAGGGTTATTCGTGAACTACGAAAAGTCCTCTAAGGGTGTTCACCTACGCTCATGATTGCAGCTATCATTCAGGCGCGGATGAGCTCGACCAGACTGCCGGGGAAGGTACTTCTGCCACTTGCCGGATACGCAGCGCTTTTTCACGTTGTTGAACGAGTAAAACGGGCACCAGGGATAGACAGCGTCATTGTCGCGACGTCTGTTGCACCCGAAGACGATGAGATAGTGGATTTTTGCACGGAGCATGGCTATACGCATTTTCGGGGCTCTCAAGACGACGTGCTTTCTCGCTACTTCGAAGCGGCAAAAACGGGTCCATTTGACCCCGTCGTCCGAATCACCTCTGACTGCCCTCTCATTGACCCAAGCGTCCTCTCTGAACTTGTTCAGAACTTCGGTGCGGGTAGGTATGATTATCAAAGCAATATTGCGCCGAACACCCGTACCTTCCCGCGCGGGCTGGATTGCGAGATTTTCTCCTTCGCTGCGCTTGAGAGGGCTCATCGAGAAGCAAAAAACCCATACGAGCGAGAGCATGTGACTCCGTATATACACGAGAATAAAAAAGAGGACTTCGTGATCGGACCGCAACTCGTCGCGAGAGACATCTATGCGCGGCCGCAGTTCCGCTTGACGCTCGACTATGAGGAAGATTACGAACTGCTCTCTCATCTGTACGAGCGTTTCTATGAGAAGAAAGGGGACATCCTTCATGTTCCCGATGTGCTTGCCTACCTCGATGCTCACCCGGAGATGGTGTCCCTCAACGCGTTTCGTGACGCGGAATACCCTACAAAAGGCATACGCGCATGATAGCGATAGTCGATTATGGTATGGGGAACGTCGGTTCCGTACGGAATGCGCTGCGTTTTCTAGGCGCGGAAGGGATCGTTACAGCGCACGGAGCAGATTTCGAGAAAGCGTCTCATATCATTCTGCCCGGCGTTGGCGCGTTCCCTGACGGAATGCGGCGACTGAAGTCGTGCCCCGGGTTCTCGGATATGGAACGCGAGGTACTTGTAAGGGGAAAGCCCTTTCTTGGCATTTGTCTCGGCATGCAGTTTCTCGCGACCTATGGAGAAGAGGCCGGCGGCGCACCCGGTTTAGGTTGGATCGAGGGTCGGGTTGAGCGCCTACGAGTCGATGAAGATGCGTACAGGCTTCCGCATATCGGATGGAATGAGGTTGCCCCGATTGAAAGCTCGATACTTTTCAAGAGCGTTCCATCTCGTCATTTTTACTTCGTACACTCGTATGTATTGCGTCCGAACGATCCGAACATCGTTGTCGGTACCTGTGCGTATGGCGAGACGTTCCCGGTTGCGGTGGAGAAGGGAAACATTTTCGGCACGCAATTTCATCCCGAAAAAAGCCAGAAGGGAGGACTCGCTGTCCTTAAGAATTTCATTTCCTATGCTTAAAGTTCGCGTCATTCCATGTCTGACCATAAAGGACCACAAGCTCGTGAAGAGCGTCCGATTCCGCGATCATCGAAATATCGGTAACTACGTAGCGGCCGTCAGGGTTTTTAACGCCCGGGACGTGGACGAACTCATTTTTCTCGATCTGGACGCGGGGAAGCGCGGCATAGAGCGATGGATCGTTGAAGCGGTTACCAAGGAGTGCTTCATGCCGGTAACGCTCGGTGGTGGCGTAAAAACGGTAGAGGACGTGCAGCTCCTGCTCTCAGCCGGCGCCGATAAGGTGGCCATGAATTCGGCTGTACTTGAATGCCCCCGGCTTATCGCAGAAGCATCGCGTCGCTACGGGAGTCAGTGTGTTGTTGTTTCAATCGACGTGCGGATGGTACATGCCGGCTGGCGCGTATTCACGCATGGCGGTTCCGCTGATGGCGGTAAGGATGCGGTATCGTGGGCCAAGGAGGTCGAAGATTTAGGTGCCGGTGAGATATTACTTAATTCGATTGATCTTGATGGCACGATGGAGGGATACGATACAGAGCTTATCCGAGCGGTCGCTGATGCGGTGCGCATCCCGGTCATCGCGCTAGGCGGCGCGGGTATCCCCGGCGACTGCGTTAAAGCCGTACAGGCTGGCGCGTCGGCGGTGGCTGCCGCAAGTATGTTCCAATACACGCAGGTAACGCCGAATGTGATAAAGCGAGCGCTCGCGGACGTTGGATTTCCCGCTCGAATCGGGTAGGATTTGCCGCATGGGCAAAACGAAGGTCACAAAGCAGCTCTTTGAGTGGGCGGGGGAGATGGGGAAAAAGTACACGGATCGCAACCCGCAATCTCCCGAGGAGTTTGACCGTCTGTATCTTAAGGACTACGATGTGTCGCGTACCGCGATGAATGAAGAGTTTCTTGCGGATATTCCGCGGGACTTAAAGATACTGGAGGTGGGGGCGAACATTGGCGTGCAGCTTGAATTCCTCCGCCGCATGGGATTCACGAACCTAACGGGTCTCGAGATAAATGAGTACGCCGTGTCACAGGCGAAAAAGCTCCATCCCGAAGTCGAGGTCATCCTCGGGTCTGGCTTTGATGTGCCCTTTAGTGATGGAGCGTTCGATCTCGTGTACACATCGGGCGTTCTCATCCATATTTCCCCGGACGATATTAAGAGCATCATTTCCGAGATGCACAGAGTATCGAGTCATTACATCTGGGGATTCGAGTATTATTCGCCTGAATATACTGAAGTAACGTATCGAGGAACGAGCGACCTTCTTTGGAAAGCTGACTTCTGTGGATTGTTCGCGGACACGTTCGCGGACCTGAAAGTTGTTAAGGAAAGGAAATATCGAATGACGGACGAAAAGAACGTGAGCCAAATGTATCTCCTTGAGAAACGTCGTTGATATGTCTTTCCGGTACTGCACCAAATGCGTGATGCCGAATACCAAGCCGGACCTCTCGTTCGATGAAGAGGGTGTATGTGATGCGTGCCGTTCTGCGGAGATGAAAGGCACCATAGATTGGGAAGCGCGCGAAACGGAATTCCGCGAGCTCGTCTCGCGCTTCAAGAATAAAAGCGGCGGGAATTACGACTGCGTCATTCCTATCTCAGGCGGGAAGGACAGTCACTACCAGGCATACATGGCTCGCAAGTACGGTCTGAATCCGCTCATGGTAAATTTCGAGGCGACATTGCGCAACGAACTGGGAAGAAAAAACCTTGAGAACATTCGGCAATTCGGTGACCTACTCGAGTTTAAGAAGAATCCGGAAATATATAAGAAAATGTGCCTCTATGCGTTCAAGCAGGTGGGTGACCACGAGTGGCCGAACCATATCGGTATTTTTACCTTTTCGGTACGCGTGGCGGTTCAGTTCAGGATCCCTCTCGTTCTCTGGGGAGAGAATTCACAACTTGAATACGGAGGACCGAAAGCGGCTCGCATGAAGAACGTGCTTGACCGCAGATGGCTCGAAGAGTTCGGAGGCCTCCTCGGCCTTCGCGTCGAGGATATGATCGGGGTTGAGGGCATCACCAAAGAAGATCTTGTCTCGTACTTTTATCCGAGCGATAAAGAGCTCGAAGAGGCCGGCCTCTTCGGTGCCTTCCTTGGGTACTATTTCAAATGGGACGCGCGGCAGCAGGTGCAGCTCATGCAGAAATACGGTTTCTCGGTGAAGGAGGACGGGCCGGTGGAGGGAACGTATACGAACTACGAGAATCTCGATGACGCCATCGTTGCTGTTCACGATTATTTGAAGTTCGTGAAATTCGGGTTCGGCCGCGCGACGGATCATGCATGCCTGGACGTCAGAAATGGTCGCATTACACGCGATGAGGCGGTCAAGCTCGTGACCGAGTACGACGGCAAGTGGCCAAAAGTCGCTATTTCTGAGTTTCTTGAGTTTTTCAACATGACTCCCGAAGAATTCGATACGATAGTGGATTCATTCACCGATAAGATGTTGTTCGAAGTGAATTCGGATGGTTCGCTGCAGCGGGCTCCCGACCATAGTCTTGTCAAGAAGTACGGGGATTATTCACTAGAGGCACAGCGGTAATCCGTACTATGCGCGCCTCGTTTGTCATTCGTGCACACAACGCAGAATCAACCATCCGTCGTACGGTGGAAAGCGCGCTCGAGCAGGACTTTCCCAAAGAGTCATACGAAATAGTGGTCGTCGACGACGGGTCGACGGACAGTACATGTGCGGTGGTGTCTACCTTCCGCTCGCCCCTGATCCGTCTCATTCGCCAGGAAAATGCCGGTGTTGCCGGGGCGGGGAAAACTGGTGCACAGGAAGCACGCGGAGAAATCCTCATTTTTTTGGATGCCGATGATGAGGCGACTCCGGAAGCCATCTCCTCCTTTGCTTCGGGATTCCAACACGATGTCGCGTATGTATATGGTGATTATTTTGAGGAATACAAGGGAGATACAAAACTCGTGCGCCCGAAGAGTCCTCTCGCAGCACCCGCAGGAGCATTCGCGTGGCGACGCGAGAGTTTTTTTGTGGAAGGCGGATACTCCTACGACACGATCTTTCCAGAGTACGACATTCTTTTTCGGACGTGGGGGCGCTGGCGGGGAATGCACGTCTCCAGACCTGTCTTTGTGTACCATCGGAGCAAAGACAGTATTACGGGAGATGAAGATCTTGTAGAACGGGCTCTCCAGGCGCTTCGCGGTAGGTACCCGGAGCGGGCGCAAGAGATTGGACAAATCCGCTCTTATATGCTCTCGTAAGGGTTATGCTCAAAGAAACCCTTGTCGTTGCCGCCATACGACCATGGAATATGAAGCAATTCCGGCGATGGCACCCCCCACAGGGCTGCCGAAAGGTCCTTATATCTCGAAAAGAAGACCTGACGCCGGAGCGTTTGCGCAAGCTGAATCCGCGCTATATTTTTTTTCCGCACTGGTCGTGGATCATCCCAAAAAGCGTGCATGAGCAATTCGAGTGCGTCGTCTTTCACATGACTGATCTACCGTTCGGGCGAGGCGGCTCGCCTTTGCAGAACCTCTTATCACGCGGCATATACAGAACGAAGATATCAGCACTTCGGGTTGATGGCGGCCTTGATACCGGGCCAATATACATGAAGCGCGCACTCAACATTGGACATGGAAGCGCGCACGATATCTATAAGGAGGCATCGGCGCTTTCTTTTGCGATGATGACGGACATAGTGGCAAAGCAGTTGCGGCCCAAACCGCAGAGAGGAAAAGCTGTTACGTTCAAGCGCCGAACGCCCGAGATGAGCAAACTTCCTTCTCGACTGACAATGCGCCAAGCATATGATTTTATTAGGATGCTAGATGCGCCCGAATACCCTCCGGCCTTCGTAGAGTGCGGCGATAGGCGCATAACGTTGCGCAACGCTCGCCTTAAAAAGGGAAGCGTATCTGCTGACGCCGAAATAACCTAACGTATGTCGAAACAAAACATTCTCGTTATAGCTGCGCATCCCGATGATGAAATACTCGGGGCGGGAGGCGCGATCGCGCGCCACATTGAGGAGGAGGACAACGTACGCGTCCTTATTCTCGGCGAAGACATATCGTCACGCGCCGGAGTGCCGCGCGAGCGCATTGAACGCGAGCAAAAGAAGCTCTATGCATGCTCTCAGAAGGCACTCAAGTTCCTCGGAGCTGGCGCGCCGGTGCAGAAGAGCTTGCCTGACAACGCCTTTGACAGCGTCCCGCTTCTTTCCGTGGTGCACGGTATCGAGGCGGTTATGAAGGAGATGCAGCCGCACATCGTCTATACTCACCATGGCTCCGATGTAAATGTGGACCATCGTATAACATCTGATGCTGTTCTCACCGCAGTTCGTCCAGCGAAAGACGGCAGCGTGATGGAGGTGCGTGCGTTCGAAGTACCGTCCTCTACGGAATGGAACTTCACACGCCCGTTATTCCGGCCGCAGGTGTTCGTCGGGCTTACAGAAGCTCAGCTCAAAAAGAAGATCGCGGCCATGCGCGCGTACAGGTCCGAGATCCGAAGCTTTCCGCATCCGCGTTCCGCGGAGTATTTGGAGGCGCTCGCGAGGGTGAGGGGTGGCCAAGCGGGCTTTCCCGCCGCCGAGGCGTTCGAGCTCGTGTACCGTAGAGTATGAAAATTGCCCTCCTTGTTGACAATCCTAAAAGTTGGATAGTTCCGTATGCCAAGAAGTTATCGTCGGAATTGAAGAAACGAGGGCACGATGTCGTACTCATTAATAGCGCCGAAGCAATGCCAGAGGGCGACTGCGCAGTTTTCTTAAGTTGCGAGAAAATGGTGCCTGCTGATATACGGGCAAGAAACACCCACAATATCGTCGTGCACGGAAGCGCTCTGCCCGAGGGGAAAGGCTGGTCGCCGCTCACGTGGCAGATACTCGAGGGGAGGACAGACATTCCCGTCACGCTATTTGAGGCGGGGGAGGCGGTTGATAGCGGCGACGTGTACGCGGAAGGCACGTTACATTTCGAAGGACATGAATTAGTAGATGAGCTTCGTGAGAGACAAGGCGAACTGACGATAGCTCTTGTCCTAGAATTCCTGGAGACATTTCCGCCGAAAGGGGGGAGGAAACAGAAAGGAACCGAAACGTTCTATCGACGCCGAACGCCGAAAGACAGCGAGCTCGACCCGGATAAATCCATTGCGGAGCAATTCAACTTGCTGCGCGTCGTGGACAATGAGCGGTACCCTGCTTTTTTCAGACATCGCGGCCATACCTACGAACTAAAGATCTACAAAAAGGAGAAATAAGGAAGGAGTGCTATAGTGCCGTAATATGGCTGTGGATATGGTGCCCCTTGTTGTTTCCGGCAGGAAGATCGGCCCGGGAGAGCCGTGTTTTATAGTTGCCGAAATCTCAGCCAACCACCATCAAAAATACGAGGAGGCGGAAGCGCTCGTGAAAGCGGCGAAGGCGGCTGGAGCGGATGCCGTGAAGTTCCAGACCTACACACCGGACACGATGACGATCGATTCGGATAAGAAGTGGTTTTTTTTGGAGGGGGAAAACACGCCGGAGTCGTGGAAAAAATCAAATCTTTATGATCTGTACGCCACGGCTTACACGCCGTGGGAGTGGCAGCCAAAGCTAAAAGAACTCGCTGAGGAATTGGGCATCGCTTTTTTCTCGACTCCGTTCGACGAGACGGCCGTTGATTTTTTGGAAGAGATGGATGTGCCATGCTACAAGATCGCCTCGTATGAGGCAACGGACATACCGCTCCTGAAAAAAGTCGCGTCTACCGGAAAACCCGTGATTCTTTCTATCGGGTTTGCGGAGCTCCATGAGGTCGAGGAAGCCGTGAGAACCGTGCGGGAAGCGGGCGCAAGAGAGGTCGCATTATTGCATTGCGTGACGGCATACGCGGATGAGCCGAGGCCGGAGTGTATGAATCTGCGCACAATTCGAGATATCGCAGAGCGCTTCGATGTAGTCAGCGGTTTCTCGGATAATAATGCAGGTATTGAGGCCCCTGTTGCGTCCGTATACGCGGGCGCTTCTATCGTCGAGAAACACTTCATGTTGGACCGCAGTACCGGAGGCCCGGACTCTCGATTTTCCGTAGAACCGGATGAATTTGCAGAAATGGTTCGCGGGATACGGCGTGCAGAAGTCCTGCTCGGCCGCGTGCGATACGGCCCGGCAGGCGAGGACGAGAAAAATTACAAAAAACTGCGCCGCTCTCTGTTCGCGGTCTCCGATATCAAGAAAGGGGACGTGTTCACCCCCAAGAACGTCCGCGTTATTCGCCCGGCGTACGGCCTTTCCCCAAATCGGTACGACGATGTGATAGGGAGGCGAGCGGCGCACGATATCGAACGCGGAACGCCTCTCTCTGAGGGAGATGTCGTACAGTAATACCATGGCGAATCTCGACAGCAGTACAGTTACGAAATTCTACAAAGACGGCTCCGCGCGGGTTCTAGTGGAGACGTTCGGCGGCTACCGAAAACACATTGCGGCGCTCACGGCGCTCGGCTTCGTAAGCGCCTTCCTCGACGGTATAGGAATAAGCGCCGTCGTACCGCTTCTCTCTTTTCTTATGGGGAACGCAACGCTTCCCGGTGATTTTGTCACATCAAGTATCCAGGCAGTGTTCGCGTTCTTCGGCGTCCCGTTCAAGTTCAGGTACCTCTTCTTTCTCATAATTTCTGTTTTTACTCTAAGAGCGTTCGCGCTCATCGCCTTTTCCTACCTGCGCGCCTACATCGCCGCCGACTTTATGAAAAAGGAAATGTCGCACTTACTTACCGCAACCTTGCGTTCTCAATGGAGTTTTCTGTTGCAGCAAAAAGCCGGGTACCTCCAAAATACCATCTATTGGGACATAAGGCGCACGCAGGGGCTTCTTGAGGTCATCGCCCAATTCATCCAATCATGGAGCGGATTCATCGTGTACTTCGTCATCGCCTTTCTTCTATCACCGCTAATAACCGTCGTTACGGCTCTCGCCGGTGGGATATTGCTTCTCGTGTTACGTCCTCTAGTGCAAAAGACGAAGTCTATAGGCGAGGAGACGAGTGATGCAGAAAAGGAGTTTTCGCACTTAATGGTCGAGCACCTCGGCGGCTTAAAGAGCGTCAAAGCAGCCGGGGCGGAGACTGCCGTTTTGGACGTCGGCGAGAGTTATCTTTCCAGGTTCCAATCGCTCTTTACAAGGAATGCGGTCGTGCAGGCTCTAGGAACGGTTATTATCCAGCCCGTCAGCTTGATATTCATTCTTATCGTTTTTGGCTTTCTGTATGTAACCGGCAATTTGAACATCGCCGTTTTCGTGGCGCTTTTGTACCTGATACAAAAGATTTTTCTTTATCTTCAGTCCGGCCAAGGCGCGCTCCATTCCATCAATCAGTTCGTTCCGTTCGCCGAGAGTGTTGTCGGCTTTAAAAAACGGCTTCGCCAAAGTCGCGAAGAAAGCGTGACAAGCGGGAGAAATTTCCGCTTCAGTGGCGAGCTCACGTTTGACAATGTGTACTTTGCGTATGATGGAGACAAACCGGTCCTTTCCGGTTTGTCGTTCCGTATCCCTAAGGGTACACTTGTCGGTCTGGTGGGTTCCTCGGGTGCCGGCAAGACGTCCATTGCGGACCTTATTCTTCGCCTGTTCACTCCCACTGCGGGAGATATACTCGTTGATGGCGTGTCGATCCGCGAAATCCGTCTTGATGAGTGGCGTTCGCACATAGGGTACGTGCCACAGGACAGCTTCTTGCTCAACGATACGGTCTTCGAGAACATACGCTTCTATCGACCGACCGTTTCGCGCGAGGATGTTATTGAGGCGCTCAAGCAGGCGAACGTCCTTGACGTCGTTGAGGCGCTGCCAGACGGCCTCGGAACGCGGATCGGCGATCGCGGCGTATTGCTTTCCGGTGGCCAACGTCAGCGGCTCGTTCTCGCGCGCGCGCTGGCCGGAAAGCCGGACATCCTCATTTTAGACGAAGCGACAAGCGCTCTTGATAACGAGTCAGAGCGTCTTATTCAGGAGTCGATCTTCGCTCTCAGGGGTCATGTTACCGTTTTTGTCATCGCGCACCGCCTTTCGACCGTTATGCGAGCCGACACCATCCTCGTACTGGAGAGAGGCAAGCTCGTCGAATCAGGTGCGCCGGAGCAGCTCCTTACGGATCCTTCTTCCTATTTCGCACGCATGTACCACTCGTAAACCCCGCGCTCATGGTAGTCTGTTTCTTCGCTCATAATTGGCACTACGTACGGATGTTTGATTGCGTGCGAGATGAACTCAAAAGGCGGGGGCACTCCTGCTGCGTGCTCATACTGCGTGAGCCGAGCGAAGAATATTTCAGGCGCGTAAGCGACTTCAATGGCGCAGACGTGCAGATCGACGGCTTTGTTAACGGCGGTTGGCACGCACGGGCAGTGCGAGCCGGTCGCTACATACCCTTTTTCGGCACGCTTATTTCGGCATGGGTATCATACCGGTACGTGAAGGCATACTTGAAGCGAAGCGGCGCGGAAGTGTTCGTCGTGACCGATGATCGTGCACTTTTTTATCCCCTGGCAGCTCTCCGCGCTGCATCGAAGCTCACTATTCCCGCTATTCTTCTGCCCGTCGAGACGCTTATGCGCCTCGACGCGCTCAAGGAAGACAAGTCGTCCATCGTGCCGCACTTGACTGCGTTCCGTCGGCTCGCGCGTTTGATAATACACAGGATGTACTCGGCGAACGTACGGATGAACGATGGGAAAGAAGCGCATTTTTATCAACCTCGCGCGCTCCTTCCGTTCGTCCTCTTCTGGAGGACGCTCTTGCCGAAAAATCCTTGGGTTCGCGGTTCCAACTCCGCCATCGCAAAAATACTCGTAAACTCCAATGCACAGTTCGAGGAAAATGCCGTGCAAGGTTTGGAGAGAAGGTGCATGGAAGTCGTTGGGTTTCCGCCGCACGATATCGTGGCTCGGATATGCCGGGATCGCAGCGGAACGAAACGCGCATTCGAGAGAGAGTTCAACGCGAGTGCCGAAAATATCTTTCTCGTACTCGGTACACATTTCAGGGGAACGTACGATCCAGCGGAATTTCCAGCGATCCGCGAGGAGTTGAGGAGCGTGTTTGGCATCATAGAGACATTTGTACCGGACAACCACACGCTGGCCATCAAGCTTCACCCGGGCATTCCTGAGGGTGAGTGGAATGAGTATCTTCGCGTACTCAAAACTCGCAACGTGGTGCTTGTGCACACACAGTGGGACGCATATCGGCTTACAGCGATTGCGGACGCTGTATGCATGTTCACATCTTCTCTCGTGATGGCCGCACTCGCAACGGACGCGCCCGTTATTGCCTATAAGCTCCGGCTTCGGAGCTTCGACGAATTTTATCAACCGTACGCTTCCGTGCGGCGCGCGCGAACGCTTCCAGAACTCGAGGCGCAGCTGGCACGGGGATTTGTCCTTTCCGGCGAGGAAAGAGAGGCGCGGCGAGACGACCGTGCGCGTCTCGGCATGTTTGACGGCAGGTCTACGGAGCGCACCGCGAATGCGATAGAGAAGCTCGGGAAAATGGGCTAGTATTGGCTGGATGCATACCGTCATTGTAACCATCCCGAACGGAGCGGTTTCCTACGGGCTACTTCGGACGGGGTTCCTGGCGGCCCTGCTCTCAGGTGGGGGAGTGCGAGTCATCCTACTCGTTCCGCCATATCGCGAGGAGTATTACAAAAAGGAATTCATGGGCCGCACAGACGTTATTGTAGAGTCCGCGCCCACTGATCGTTATAAAAAATTCGAAGAGCGGGCAAATCGCGTGTTGCGCCAGAGTATTCCCACAACAACCATTTACAACCGGCAAATGCATGCGTTCTATTCAAAGCGAGGTTTCGTGCGATGGTTCTGGCTGTGTGCGACGCGTGCCATGTGGCTCCTCGGCCATGTGCGGCCATGGCGGCGCTTCCTGCGCTTTCTCTACTCATTCTCGCCCTGCTCGGCGTATATGCCCATCATTGATACGCATAAGCCGGATCTCGTTTTTGCCACGACGCTGTACGATCGCATGGATCTCGGGCTCATGAAAGCAGCACGCAGAAAGGGTGTGCGCATTGTCGGTATGACTAAGTCATGGGACAGTATTACATCAAAGTGCTTTTTAGCGGTGCATCCGGACCACCTCTTGGTGCAGAACGAGTTACTGCGTCGTGAAGCTGTCTCGTACATGGATTACCCCGAGCAGCGGGTAACGGTGTGCGGCATTCCCCAGTTCGATTTCTACTTCCATAAAAACATTCTCATGCCGCGAGATGAGTTTCTCCGTACGATCGGGGTTGCGCCGACTGAGCACTATGTACTCTTTGGCGGCGAGGGCCTGGACCTTTTTCCCGGTGAGTGCGAAGTTCTCTCGGCGCTAGCGAATGCGATGGGTTCCGATCCCCGCTATGCACGCACAAAGGTCCTCTACCGTCCGCATCCGAATTATCCATGGTGCGAGCGAGCGAGCGAACTCTCGAACGTTATCGTCGATATGCCGGGCAAACGTATCCAAGACACAGCCGGAGGGTGGGAATTCGAAACGGATGACATACAACACCTCGTCAATTCCATCTTTCATGCCGATGCCCTCATAACGATGGCCTCGACATTAGTCCTGGAAGCGGCTATTCTCGACCGCCCCTCTATAGGCATAGCGTTCGACGGAGAAAAGAAATTGCCGTTCTACCTTTCAGTGGAGCGGTACTATTGCACGAATCACTTCAGCAATGTCGTTGCGACAGGCGCTGTGCGCGTCGTTCGAGACCGGGCCGAGCTGCTTGATGCGGTTGCCGCCTACCATGCAAATCCCGCGCTCGACACCGAGGGGAGGCGTACGCTCGTGCGTGAGCAAGTGCATTTTACCGACGGGAAAAGTGCGGAACGCCTTGCCTTCCGAATACGTGAGATACTATCATTATGAACTGCATTGCGGTGATACCTGCACGCGGGGGAAGCAAGCGATTTCCCGGCAAGAACGTGGCGCTTCTCGGCGGAAAACCGCTCGTTGCCTGGCCGATAGAATCGGCGAAGCGGGCAAAAGAAGTCGAACGCGTCATCGTGTCTACGGACAGCGAAGAAATAGCGCGGGTCGCGAAAGAGTATGGTGCAGAGGTCATCATACGCCCTGCAGAGCTCGCGACAGACGCAAGCCCCGTGATCGAAGCGGTGAAGCATGTCCTCACGGAATTGGAGAAGGAAAATGGCTACCGCGCCGACTACGTCGTCCTGCTTCAGCCGACGACGCCGCTTATCGAACCGGAACAGATAGACGCAGCTGTCGCGCTGGCGAAGGAGAAGGGCGCGGATTCGGTCGTCAACGTATCGGAAGTCGATACGGTCAACCATCCGTACAATGTACGGGAAATGGCAGCCGATGGCACGGTGCGCTTTTGGCAAAACGAACTCCACTATACGGTGACCGGAAAAGACCGGCCGAAGTTCTATCGCGCGGCGAATCTGTGGCTCGCGAGTTATGAAACAGTGATGCGAGAAGGGAAGATGGAGGGCAACAAAACGTACCCGATCATTGTTGCCGCCAAGTACTCTTCTGACATCGATTATAAGGATGATCTCGAGAGGATAGAGGCCTTTCTCCGGTTGAAGAAGTAAGGCAAATCCAAGCGATACCGTTTTGTTGCGCGGTTGCGTCGTAGTGCGTAGTATACGTTTGCCGTTTATGGCTAAAGTAAAAAAAAGAGTTATTGCCGTACTCACAGGCAAGCGTGGGGGCTCCGGCGCCATGATAACGCTTGTCCAGTCACTGCGGCGCGATCCGGCCGTCAAGGTTGTGCCGATCGCCACTGATATGCACCTCTCTTCTTTTTTTGGCGGGACGGTCAAGGAGGTGGAGAAATGGTACGGGAAAACTGTCCGAGTTCCGACAAAACAAAAAGGGGACTCTCATCTTGAGCGGGGAAAAGCCCTCGCGCGCACGGTGGACGGGCTGTTGGAAGTTTTTGCCCGTACGAAGCCGGACATACTGGTGACCCTGGGCGACCGCGGGGAAGTTTTAGCGGCATGTATGGCCGCCCTGGAGCTGAATATTCCCGTTGCACATATTCTGGGAGGCGATGTCTCGGGAAATCGGGACGGCGTGCGCATTCATGCGGTCACAAAGCTGGCGCATCTGCACTTCCCCGCGAATAGGGACGCGTATGAGCGTATTCTGAACCTCGGGGAAGAGGAGTGGCGCGTGTTTGATTACGGTTCCACCTATATCGATCTGGTCGTCAGGGGTGATTATACGCCGGAGCGTATCGTGAGGAAGAAATATGGTATCAAGCCGGACGAGCCGTACTGTATCTGCATCCAGCACCCGACTACATTGGACGAAGAACATTCTTACCGAGAGGCAAGAGCCGTATACATGGCGCTTAAGAAAAAAGGATGGCGCACGCTTATCGTGTGGCCCTGCAACGATCAAGGGTACTCACTCGTCTTGAAGGCACTTAAGGAATTCGAGAATGTACCCCAGTTCAGTGTGCACAAGAACATACAGGCGGAGGACTTCTGGGGGTTGATGGCAGGAGCCAGCGTTATGGTAGGGAACTCTTCGAGCGGACTCATGGAAACACCGTATTTCAACCTACCGTCCATAACCGTCGGTCATCGGCAGGACGGACGCGTACGCGATACGAATATCATAGCGGTCGAAGAGCCGACCACAGCCAAGGTTTTTTCCGCGATTAATCTCGCGACGTCGCCGACATTCAAGAAAAGATGCAGGAATCATTATCTGTTCGGAAGGGGGAGGGCAGGCGAGCGCATCGCGCACGTGCTGCGCACGGTGCAGCTTGGCGGGACGTTATTGAGAAAACGAATAACATATTGATATGAAAGTACTAGTTACAGGGGGGGCGGGGTTCGTCGGCTCGCACGTCGTGGACGCGCTCCTAAAAGGTGGACACCGCGTCGTTATAGTTGATGACCTTTCGTCGGGCCACCGGATGAATGTGCACCAGGGAGTGAAGTGCTATAAGGTTGCGCTCACGAGTCCTAAACTGGAACACGTATTCAAAAAGGAGAGGTTTGATGCAATATGTCACTTGGCAGCAAAGACAAACATGCGCGAGTCCCTCTCGGATCCGTACGCGGACATTACGTCGAACATTCTTGGGCTTGTGCATCTTCTTGAGCTGGCTTCGAAGAAGTATCCGGTAAAAAAGTTCGTATTTTCGTCGACCGGCGGTGCGCTCTACGGGAACGCAAAGACACTGCCATGCGTCGAAGACATGCCCGCAAATCCCATCTCACCGTATGGCGTCGCAAAGCTCGCCGGTGAAAAGTACCTTTATTACTACCATCACGTACATGATTTGCCTGTCGTCATCCTTCGCTACAGTAATGTATACGGACCTCGCAACGAGCGGAAAGAGCACGTAGGCGCCGTCACGTCATTCATACAGCGGGTGCGTGACGGCAAGAAAATATATATAAACGGAAATGGCAAACAGACCCGCGATTTTGTTTATGTCGAGGATGTTGCGCGGGCAAACGTACGCGCGCTAAGCCGCAGAAAAAGGAACTACCTAGTGTGTAATATCAGCGGCGGAGTGGAAACAAGCGTCATCCGCGTAATACGGCTCATCGAGAGATTTATAGGCAAAAAGGCGAAACTGGTCTTTAAGCCTGCCATCCGAGGCGAGGTGAAGCGCAGTATTCTGTCCAATAAGCGTGCAAAACAATATTTGCGATGGACCCCGCGATACAGCGTAGAGGAGGGAGTCGCAAAAACAGTTGACCACTTGCGGGGTCAATGACCCGGTTCGGAAATTGCAAAAGGGGCGACTTCTGATACTGTGGTGCGGAACATTATGGTCAAGAAAAAGGTGCTTATTCTCGGCGGTGACGGCTACTTGGGCTGGCCGACCGCCATGTATTTCTCCCGGAAGGGACACGACGTCGCGGTCGTCGATAATTTTATAAAACGCCAGTGGGAGGCGGAAGTAGAGGCGGAACCCCTTATCCCTATCCCTTCGCTCCAGCAGCGCATTCGCATCTGGAAGCAAGCGACGGGTAAAAAGATAAGGATGTACGTCGGAAACTTGGCACACGAGCGCTTCGTTGCCCGTATTTTCCGGGATTTCAAGCCGGACGTCATCATTCACTATGGCGAGCAGCCGTCCGCCCCGTTTTCCATGATGGGGAACGAGCGTACGAATGAGACGCAGATAAACAACGTCGTTGGCACGCTGAACGTCATCTACTCGATGAAGCGCAGTACACCCGAGGCGCATCTCATCAAGCTGGGTACTATGGGCGAATATGGAACACCGAACATAGACATTGAAGAAGGGTGGATAACCATTACGCACAAGGGGAGAAAAGACAGAATGCTATTTCCTAAAAAACCCGGTTCCTTTTACCATCTCTCCAAAGTGCACGACAGCAATAACCTCGAGTTCGCCTGCCGCGTGTGGGGTTTGCGGGTGACTGATCTCAACCAGGGTGTGGTGTACGGCATGGAAACTGAAGAAACGAAGCTTGCCGACGGTTTGCACACAAGTTTCCACTACGACGATATTTTTGGCACCGCCCTGAACCGTTTCTGTGTACAGGCGGTGGCCGGTGTACCCATTACGCCCTATGGGAAAGGTGGCCAGAAACGCGGATTCCTCAACATTGTTGATACGCTTCGATGCGTGGAATTGGCGGCTTTGCATCCGGCCAAAAAGGGCGAGTTCCGCGTATTTAATCAATTTACAGAAGTGTTCAGCATCAGAGAGCTTGCAGAAAAAGTGAAGAGTGCCGCTGCGGACATGGGCATCCGCGCAAAAATACGGCATGTACGGAATCCTCGTACGGAGCTTGAACAGCACTATTACAACCCTGTTCACAGAGCGCTTCCGAAGCTTGGTCTCAAGCCGCATCTGCTCTCGGATGTGCTCGTAGAAAGCATGCTTGCGAAGATCATTGAGCACAAAGATCTCATCAACGAAGAGATCATTATGCCGCGTGTTTTGTGGGTATCTAAAACGGAGTAACCATCGGGGTCTTTTGTGTGTACGATATAGTGTATGTATGGCAAAAAAGGTTCTACTCGCAGGACGCGCAGTGGGAGAAGGAGAACCCGTCTATATCGTATCTGAGGGGGGCCTTACCAACTGGGGAGATGTACAGTTAGCAAAGAAGCAAATAGATGCGGCTGCAATTGCCAAATGTGACGCCATTAAGTTCCAAGCCCAAACTACCGAGGTGCTCATTTCGCGGAAAGTGTCGCCCTACTGGTATGATCGGCTCAAATATAAAGAACTGAGTCACGATGAACTCGCCAAACTCTACACCTACGCCAAGAAACGGGGCATACAGTGTTTTATTACGGCGCATACGGAAGTGGACCTCGATTTTCTAGATAAGGAGCTTAACGCCCCGTTCTTTAAAGTCGGTTCAGGCGAATCCTTAAACCTTGAGTTTCTTGAGAGCGTGGGATCGCGCGGGAAGCCCGTCGTTATTTCCTTCGGTCTCCACAAAACGGAGGATGAGGTTCGTACGTCCGTCGCCGCACTTGAACGCGGCGGTTGCCGTGAGATCGTAATCCTTCACTGCAACACGGTATATCCTACTCCGCCGGAGAAAAGCGACCTGCGGATGATAACGCGTTATAAGGATATGTTCGACTACCCCATAGGATATTCCGATCACACGGTCGGGTGGCATATACCGCTCGCAGCCGTTGCGCTGGGCGCCTCGATGATAGAAAAACATCAATCGTTCGATAAAACGGACACGCGCTCCTTTGATTGCCCGGTCTCTACCACCCCCGAAGAGCTGGTCGTAATGGTCCAGCAGATACGCGACATAGAGGCATCGATGGAACATTCGTCTCGTGCAAGGGCGGCAGAGCTCGATGCGGCGCGGAAGTGGGCACGACAGAGTATCGTAGCAGCGGTTGATGTGAGAAAAGGCGAGGTTATAACGAGGGAGAAAATCGCACTGAAGCGACCGGGTACCGGCCTTGGCCCAGATAAGTTAGATTCGGTACTAGGCAAGAAATCGCTACGCAGCATTGCCTCGGATGAGTTGATTCTTGAGCAAGACGTGGAGTAGCCGAGGCATGACGCAACAAAAAGGAGCACGGGGAAACAACCCCGAGACCTCGATGCATCTTAAGCACCACGTCATGCGTGATACAATCCCGGTGATGGCGCTTGAGAGGGGGCTGCGGAATATCGTCCTGGCGGGGGTGTTTGCGCTCCCTTTTGTCGTGCTCTATGTCTCGAGTGCGCTCTTTTTTCCGTTCATCACGGGGAAGGGTTTCGTGTTCCGGCTCATTACGGAGGTGGTCTTTTTTGCCTGGCTTGCGCTTGCCGCGGTGAATCCCGAGTATCGGCCGCGATGGAATTGGGTACTGCTCGCCTTCGCGTTCTTCTTACTCGTCATCGGTGCGGCGGCGCTTTTTGGCGTGTATCCGGAGAAAAGCATTTGGTCCAACTTTGAGCGGATGGAGGGCTGGGTGACTTTGGCGCATCTCTTTGCATACTTTCTCGCTGCCGTATCTATCCTCAACACGGAGCGGCTGTGGAACGCGCTCTGGCAGGTATCGCTCTCTGTTGCGGTGTTCGTCGGGCTCTACGGCATGCTGCAACTGGCGGGATTCATCACCATCAATCAAGGCGGGGTGCGCCTCGACGCGACTTTGGGGAACGCCATCTACCTTGCCGTCTACATGCTCTTCCACATCTTTATCGCCGCGCTGGTATGGGGGCGCGAGAAGATAGAGGGGAAGGGCATCGGCAACCCCGCGGCGCTCTTTGGCGCGGCGGCGGCGCTGCAGGTATTTGCCGTGTGGCATGCGTACGCGGTGTCGCAAGCGCATGAGAGCGGCGCGAGTGTCGTTCTCGTCATCATTTCTCTGGGTGTTTGGCTCTACGCGTGGATGCGCTCCGGAAGCTATGCGCTCGCGCGCGTGGCGCTCGCGCTCGCGCTCGCGCTGTTTACATTCATCCTTGCCTTCACGCTCGCGCGCGGCGCCATGCTGGGGCTCGCCGTAGGAGCGCTTGTGGCGGCGCTCGCGTATATCGTGCAGGCGCCCCGGGCGCGGCTCTTGAAGCGCATTGTTGTTCTGCTCGCTGTCGCGCTCGTCATGGCGGGAGGCCTGTGGTTCGCGCGGGACGCCGCCTGGGTGCAAAAGGTGGAGCCGCTGCAGCGTCTTGCCTCCATCTCGCTTTCCGAGACGACGGTTACTGCACGATTCCTTAACTGGGGCATTGCGTGGGAGGGGTTCAAAGAGCGGCCCGTGCTGGGGTGGGGGCAGGAGAATTACGCGGTGGTCTTCGACAAATACTACGACCCGCGCATGTATGCGCAGGAGCCGTGGTTCGACCGCGTGCACAATGCGGTGTTTGATTGGCTCATTGCCGGAGGCGTATTCGGTCTTCTCGGCTACCTCGCGCTCTTCGCTGCGGCGCTCTGGGCCCTCTGGCGCTCGCCCGCCTTTGCCGCATACGAACGCGCCATACTCACGGGGCTTCTCGCCGGCTACTTCTTCAACAATCTCACCGTCTTTGACAACATTACGAGCTACATGTTGTTCGTCACGGTGCTCGCCTATATCGCGGCGCGCGCGCACCAGGGTGCGCCCCCGCTCCTTGAGAAGCACACGCTCTCGCGCGGTGCATTGCCGATACTCGCCCTTTTTGCCGTCGTGGGCGCATGGGGCGTCGCGTGGTATGTGAATGCGGACGCGCTAGCCGCGAATCGCGCCATCATCCGCGCGATATCTCCGCAACAGGACATCATGAGCAACCTCGCGTTTTTCAATGAGGCGATAGAGCGCGATACCTTCGGCACACAGGAAGCGCGCGAGCAGCTGCTTCAATTCGCGTCGCGTGTGCTTGCGGCGGATTTCCCGCAAGAGGTGAAGCGGGAGTTCCTTGCCAGCGCCGCAAATGAAATGCGGCAGCAGATGGAGGAAATGCCGCACACGCTTCGGTTCCTGCTGCTCTTCGGAGGATTTCTCGACAGTGCGGGATTTCACGACGAGGCGAAGCCCGTCTTGGAGCGTGCGCGCGAGCTGAGCCCGCGCAAGCAAGCCGTTCTATTTCAGCTCGGCGTGAACGCGCTCTCGCGCGACGAGGCGAACGAAGCACTGCGACACTTCGAAGAGGCGTACAATCTGGCGCCGGCGTATCGCGAGGCGCGCGTACTGTATGCACTGACTGCGTTCGAAACAGGGCGCAACACGCTGGGCGACGAGCTTCTTGCGCCGCTCGTCGCGCGGGGAGAGGCGCCGGATAGGCGAATTCTCTCGCTCCTTGCAGGCAAGCGCGACTTCGCGCGCATTGCGGGTCTGTACCGCGGATATGCAGAGCAGAACCAAAACGACGTGCAGGCGCGCGTGCAGTATGCAATTGCGCTCTATGCTGCAGGCCAGAGGGCACAGGCGATAGAGGAGCTCGAAGCGCTGCGCGAAGTCGCGCCGGCGAGCGCGCTGGATATCAGCGCGCTCATTGCGGAGATGCGCGCGGGCACGTTCAACTTTGAGTAGCACGAAGCGCTCATACGGCAGATCTGATCGCCTCTTTGCATTTTTTGCACCGCTGCATATACTGTTCGTGTGAGTGCCACTTCAAAAGTTGTGGCTCCGCAGAAAGTCGCCGAAGCACCCCCCTCCGGGGGGTGTTCGGTATTATGGCTCCCGCTAATTGCCTCTGTAGGTGGCCGTGGTACCTTGTAATAAGAGAATCTTCACGCGTCGCGTACCGAAAAGGGCACAGTGCGGAGGGCGGCGGCACTCACATAGACTTTCACTTTGGAGCTCGCACCCGTCCTCCGCACTGCGCCGTTACCTGTATACTCTTGGTTCTTTTCCTACAACATTATGCTAAACCCACGAGGTGTCACCTCGTGGGTGTCGTGGGTGTGAGGCAGGCTAGAGTGCGCGGCCTACAGTGCGAAGGTTAGGTCGCGGTAGTATGCGTGCGCTTCTTTGAGCATTTTGCGAGCAGGAACATGACGATACGTCTCGCGGACATCATCAGATAAAATCGCAGATATCGGTCGCCTGTTACCTACGTAGTCAGGAAAACTCGAATAGCGATATGCTCGCAATTCACGCTCCAATCTGTTCATACTGTTTATCCTACCTTCCTTCCAACCAGCGTCGATTCTCTCGGCCGGATTGCAGTGTATGTAATTGACCACGTGCTGGAAGTACCTGTCTGAGTCGACATGTCGGGAACGGAACGGTTTCAAAAAAAGGTTGCCTGTGCGTTCATGCCGAAGGTTAAAATACATAGTGTAGGCAGTCCCGAGTTTTCGCATAAATTGGGTAATGCCGTTCTCGCGGATTTCCTTTAGCATTAGGTGGAAGTGGTTTGGCATAAGACAGTACGCACCAACTGACACAAGCGGTGCGCCCCGCTCATGCCACATAATCTCATCGGTTGTAAGAGAGATGTCGGCAAGGTGTAGTTTCTCCTCCGAATTTGCGAGATACAGCAGTTGTAGAAATCTCTCAGAGTCATCCTCTGATTCGAACACTGTGCGTTTGTCGATCCCGCGATTATAGCAATGGAACCACTCGTCCACTTGGAAGGGAACGCGCCTGTAAGCCATACCCCATCCTAACCCACGAGGTGTCACCTCGTGGGTTTTATCCACAGGGGTTAGGGGAATTCCCATGTGCATGAGTGTGTGCAAGATACGTACGATTCATTGTGTGCAAGATGCGCGCGAATCATTCATCAAGCATCACGCTCGCATGGCGCAGTGTCTTTGTAGAAGAATGCTCGTGGGATGAACCACACTTCGCGCGACTCTCCGAGCGCGGCGTTCTCGCTAAGGGGTGCGATGCATTCGCACACTGAGAGATTTCAGGTTTGTGAGCAAAAACATTTTTGATTTTGAAAATAGGATGAAATGTTTTTACTGCGCGCGCGAGAAAGTTTTTTGTTTGCGTCGACTTATCCACATAATATGTGCAAAAAACATTTGTACGCGCAAGTGAATGCAATAATTAATAAAACGCATTGACGCTCGCGCACGCAAGCGCACAGATGCGGGTCGATGTTAGTCGAAAACGAATTTACACATACCATGGCAAAAAAGCGAAAGGCGGCAAAGAAGAAGACCGCGAAGAAGGCCACAAAGAGAAAGGCCACAAAGAAGAAGGCAACAAAAAAGAAGCGCCGATAGTCTTCTTCTCGGATAAGAAATGCCCCTCTCTCAGTAGAGGGGTGTTTCGTTTTTGGTTTGGTGATAGGATGCTCCTACCATACGGTATATGTCGTTCATCAAGCGTTTGTTCGGGGATGAGAATGCGCGCGCGCTGAAGCGTGCGGAGCCTATTGTGGCGCAGGTAAATGCGCTTGAAGAGGACATGAAGGCGCTCTCTGATGAGGAGCTCCACACTAAAACGCACGATTTCAGGAACCGGCTCATGACGGGCGATACGCTCGATTCGCTCGCGCCGGAGGCATTTGCCGCGGCGCGCGAGGCCGCGCGCCGCACACTCCAGCAGCGGCATTTCGACGTGCAGCTTATCGGTGGCATGGTGCTGCATCAGGGAGGGATAGCGGAGATGCGCACCGGCGAAGGCAAGACCTTGGTCGCGACGCTCCCCGCCTACCTCAACGCGCTCACCGGCAAGGGCGTGCATATTATTACGGTGAACGATTATCTCGCCCGCCGCGACGCCGCGTGGATGGGGCAGGTGTACCACGCGCTCGGCCTCTCGGTCGCCGTCTTGAACCACGAGGTGTCGTATCTCTATGATCCGAGCGCGGTGCCTTCCAGCGAGGAGCGTGAGGCGGATGCCGAACGCGACGCACTCGGTTCCTACAAGATCGTGCACGAGTATCTGCGGCCTTGCACACGCCGCGAAGCGTACGAAGCGGATATCACTTACGGTACGAACAGTGAGTTCGGCTTTGATTACCTGCGCGACAACTTGGAATACGAGCCGCAAAAACTCAGGCAGCGCATGTCCGAGGACGGAAAATTCCACTATGCCATCGTCGACGAAATAGACTCCATTCTGATAGACGAGGCGCGCACCCCGCTTATTATCTCCGCGCCGGTGGCCGATGCGGAGAACCTATACGAGCGCTTCGCTTCTATCGCCCGCACGCTGGTGCCGGAAGAAGATTACACGATAGACGAGAAGCACAAGCAGGTCGCGCTTACGGACGCGGGTATCGAGAAGGCGGAAGCGGCTCTCGGGGTCGATAATCTGTACACGGACGCAGGCATCAAGAACGTGCATCATCTTGAGACCGCCGTGCGGGCGAAGGCGCTATTCCACCGCGACAAGGAATACGTGGTGCGCAATGGCGAAATAATCATCGTGGATGAGTTTACGGGGCGGCTGCAGCCCGGGCGCCGCTGGAGCGATGGGCTGCATCAGGCGATAGAGGCGAAAGAGGGCGTGCGCATCCAGCAGGAGAGCCGCACGTTCGCGTCCATTACCTATCAAAACTATTTCCGCCTCTACGGCAAACTCTCGGGCATGACAGGAACGGCGGCGACGTCGGCGGAGGAATTCTTCACCGTGTATGGGTTGAACACGGTGACGGTACCTACCAATAAGCCGACGGCGCGATTGGACCACGAAGACCTCATCTTCCAAACGGAGGAGGGGAAGTTCAAAGCTATCGCGCGGCAGGTGAAAGAGCTTCAGCAAAAGGGGCAGCCGGTTTTGGTCGGTACGGTGTCCGTCGAGAAGAACGAGCTTCTTGCGGCCCATTTCAAGCAGGCGGGCATACCGCACGAGGTTCTGAACGCAAAGAACCACGAGCGCGAGGGAGAGATAATCGCGCAAGCGGGACGCAAGGGCATGGTGACTATCGCGACCAACATGGCCGGCCGTGGCGTGGACATCAAGCTTGGCGGCAATCCGGCGACGGATGAGGAGTACGAGGAGGTGAAACGCCTCGGCGGCCTCTATGTGCTCGGGACGGAGCGGCACGACGCGCGGCGCATAGACAACCAGCTGCGCGGGCGCGCCGGCCGGCAGGGCGATCCCGGCGAGACGCAGTTCTTCGTGTCTCTCGAGGATGCGCTCATGCGTATTTTCGCATCCGACGTGATAAAGCGGGTCATGGGTACCTTCGGCATTCCGGAGGACGAACCCATTTACAACAAGATGATAACGCGCTCCCTGGAGAAGGCGCAGACGCGCATCGAGGAGCTGAATTTCGACGCGCGCAAACATGTCTTGTCGTACGACGACGTGTTGAACATTCAGCGGCGAAGCGTGTATAAGCGCCGACGCGCGATACTCACGGGTGGCAAAGAAGCGCTCGAGCAAGAGCTTGCCGATATAACGGCGGAGAACAAAGAGCTTGCCGCGCTCATAGAGGAGAAGCGCGAGTCGCTCGGCGAGGAGTTTTATACATCCGCGCGGCGCTTTCTGCTTCAGTCGATAGATTTTCTCTGGGTGGAGCATCTCGAGCAAATGGAATACTTGCGCTCGAGCGTCAATTTGCGCGCGTATGGCCAGCGCGATCCGTTGGTCGAATACAAGAAAGAAGGCCTGCGCCTCTTCCAACAGATGGAGGAGTCCTACACGGCGCAGGTGGGGAAGCTTTTGTCTGATTTCCTACGGTCGCCGCCGTCACCTATCGTTACTTTTGGCGCGGCTCCGCAAGCGAACGCCGTCATGCGGCAGGCGAGCGCGATAACGGCACGCAGCGCGGCGCCGATGAAAAAGACGTACGGTCGCAACGACAAGGTCGTCGTTACGGACGGCAAGGAGAAAAAGGAGATGAAATACAAAAAGGCCGAGCCGCTTCTCGCCTCCGGCTGGCGCATCGTCTCGTCCTAAGGGGCAGCAGAGGGGGGGCGAGGATGTCCCATCTCGGTGTCGTCGAAACGCAAAGAGGATGTACACTGGTAAAGCGCCTCTTTATATGACGAGAAAGATGGAACTCGGTATTCTCGCGGCGGGCGTACTTACGCTCTTTTTTGTCGTTCCCGCGCTCCTGTTTATGTGGGGCTTCTCACCCGAGGAAATCATCGCACTCGCCGAAGGAAGGCCCTTCTTGGTGGGCATCTCGTTCACGCTTCTTATGTTTATCGCGACTGTCGTCGCGCCGATCACTGCCACGCCCGCCATCCCTGTAGCCGCCGCATTTTTGCATCCAGCGCTTGTCGGCACGCTCAGTGTATTAGGGTGGACGGCGGGGGCCGTGGTCGCGTTTGTCATAGCGCGCCGCTGGGGCAGGCCGCTTGTTGCACGTTTCGTCTCCCTTGATGAAGTGGCACGGTACGAGCGGCGCGTACCGGCACGGCTCAACTTCTTCACGCTCGTTCTGCTGCGCATGGTCGTTCCTGTCGATTTTTTGAGCTACGCCATCGGATTGGTAAGCACCATTCCGCTCGGCACCTACACGCTCGCGACGCTCATCGGTGTTGCACCGTTTTCTTTCATATTTGCATACGGCGGCTCAATACTTATTGGCGGAAACTTTTTGCTCTTAGCCGGTATGGTCGTAGTTGGCGCCACCGTATTCGCTCTTGCGTGGTATATGCTGCGTGCTCGGGGAAGGGCTGCGGTAAAGGAGCAGGGCAGTGACGAGACGCAGCAGTGACTCGACTCCGCGCTGCCATGTTCTGCTCGCCGCCTCGGTGTGGTACATTGTCCGTGATGTGCCGAGAGGCCATACACTAGCCATGTCAGAGTATCGTCCCACTATAGGATTGGAGATACACGCCGAACTCAAGACGCGGACGAAAATGTTCTGCTCGTCCAAAAACGATACGCGCGAAGTGCGGCCGAACGTGAACGTGTGCCCGGTATGCATGGCGCATCCCGGGACGCTCCCCGTCGTCAATAGGGAAGCGGTGCGGCACGTGCTGCGCGTGGGTGTCGCGGTCGGCGGGACGCTCGCGGACTACACGGAATTCGACCGCAAGAATTACTTCTACCCCGATTTACCGAAGGGGTATCAGATAAGCCAGTATGAGCATCCGCTGGTCTCCGGCGGTGAACTCGCAGGAGTCGCGCTTACCAGGATACACCTCGAAGAGGACACCGCGAGCTCGATGCACGATGAATCCACGGGGGAAACGCTCATTGACTACAACCGCGCGGGCGTGCCGCTTATGGAGCTTGTGACGGAGCCGGTCATTGGAAGTGCAGAGCAAGCGGGCGAGTTTGCGCGGGAACTGCAGCTTCTTCTGCGCTACCTTGGCGCCTCGGATGCCGAGATGGAGCGCGGCGAGATGCGTGTTGAGGCCAATATAAGCGTGAGTAGCCAGGAAGCAGTGAACGGTGCACGCCATCCATCCGGAACCAAAGTTGAGATAAAGAATTTGAATTCCTTCAATGCCATGGAGCGTGCAGTGCGGTATGAGATAGAGAGGCAAACGGCACTTCTTGAAAAAGGGGAGTCGGTGCCGCAGGAAACGCGCGGCTGGGATGAGAAGAAGCAAGCCACGTTCACGCAGCGCGTGAAGGAGGTCTCTGCAGATTATCGATATTTCCCCGATCCTGATTTGCCGTCACTACGACTATCCGAGTTGCCTGACTTCGCTCCGGAAGATCTTCGTCGGACTCTGCAAGAGCTGCCATGGCAGAGGTATGCCCGATATGTCGCACTAGGAATCAAGGAGTCCGATGCCAAGCAATACGTGCGGGACCCGCTCCTAGGAGGGTTCGTGGACAAGGTGGTGGGCGAGCTGCAGGACCGACCAAACACCGTGGCGCTGGCCTCCAATTACATAGCCAATGATCTTGCGAATATAATCCGAGATTTTGCCGAGCGAGATACGGAGATCCAATCCGAGATTCCGATAGTACCCGCGGATTTTGCCGAGCTGGTGCGTATCACCGAGGCCGGAGAGGTTTCCTCTCGCGGCGCGAAGGATGTATTGCGGGAGATGGTCCGTACGGGCAAGGACCCTGTAACGCTCGCCACGCAGCTGGGCCTATTCAAGATGCAGGATAATGACGCGTTGCTAGCGGTCGTGAGGCGTGTCCTCGAGGAAAATAGTAGTGTGGCGGCGGACTACGCCGCGGGAAAAGAGGCGGCGCTCATGTTCCTTGTAGGCAAGGGCATGGCTGCGACTAAGGGTGCGGCAGATCCGGAGCTTTTGAAGAAGATACTGGTGGAGGAGATACAGAAGGGTAGTCATACCGCGTAATCCACACAAGGAGTGCAATTCTCGCACCTTCGGTAGAATCGGGCGTATACTTTCCTGTATGACCGATACAGTCGTTTTCGAGGGTGCCGAATATATCTCGTCTAGGCGAGCCGCGCAATTAACGGGCTACGCGCAGGATTACATCGGGCAGCTGGCGCGCGCTGGCAAAATTGATGCACGCAGAATTGGCGGACTTTGGTATGTGGGAAAGGATTCCATTGAAAAGCATCACGCCGGTGAGATCGAGCGAGATAGGGTTCTGCAATCGAGACCACAGGTCAGGTTTGAGAAGCCACAAGTGGAATCCGTCGTGTCATTCGAGGGTAGAAGCTATATCTCGGCTAACCGAGCTGCAGAACTGTGCGGCTATAATCCGGACTACGTTGGGCAACTCGCCCGGAGCGGCACTATCATGGCGCGACAGATAGGTACGCGATGGTATGTGGACCTTGAGCAACTGCGCGCGCACAAGGCCGAGAAGGATGCACTGCTTGCACGAGTGCAGGCCGAATCAGTAGGTCTTGTGCGGACTATGCAGCCGAGCACAGGGGGAGATCCTATCGGGAGCGCAATTCCTGCCGGTGGAGTCCACTACTCGTACCATACGGTTGAACACGTAGCACTCCCTATACTGAATAAGGTGAAAGGTGGTGAAATAACAAGAGAAAATAAGCCCTACGTTGAGGACGAGCTCATACAGCGCATCCCGATACGCGTATTGCACCGATCAGTGGCTGGAGGCGACACAGTACCGCTGGTAGCCGTTGAGCGCGGTGGGGACGCAGCAGCCAGGACGATCAGGAAAAAAGGGCTCGGTTGGGTTCTTGCAGGGTCTCTAAGTGCCTTAGTTATAACGGTATACGTAGCACTAGTGGCATTTCCGCAGAACCCTACCTTTGCCGTGCGGGTGTCGGGGGTAATGCAGCAGGCATCCGTAGTGTCTGCGGTATTAAGTGAGAGCGTCGCGGCAGAAAGAGTCAGGCAGTATTTCTCAAAGTCACTAGAGTATCGTAGATAGGTGAGTCTTGACTGTCTCCTCCTCCGGAATTATCCGTCTCTCGGCAAGCCGAGGGACGTTTTTATACAGTTTTTAGGCGTGTTAGAAGCGGGAAAGTACGATTAAAAGAAATAATTACTTGCACAAATGCTCGGCAACGGCTAAGCCGTACTCTATTTTTCCCTTTCAACCTCGGGTGACAAGCGAGATACATGCGTTTGCAGGAATTGTCGACGAGGCCGCGGCGCGCGTAGCGGCATAAAGTCCCCATGTGGGATCTGTGTCTTTTATCCCCACACTCACAATCGGACAGAGTCCGGATAGCCGAAATGACTAGTACAATTATAGATAAATCGGCTCTGCTATTTCCATGAGTGACGAAATACTTTTTGATGGTGTCCGTTACATTTCCGCGCGCGAGGTGGGAGATGAGTTCTCGTTGACCCAGGACTATGTCGCGCGACTTGCACGTCTGGGCAAGGTGAGGGGAAGACGGGTCGGGCGAAATTGGTATATCGATATCAACGGGTTCCGCGCCTACATGCACCAACAGGCGATCGAAAGAAAAAAGCGGAAGGAAAGTTTATCAGCGGAGAGGTCCCGCGAGTATCACGGTAATGCGGCGTCGGCGAGAGTGCACGCTGGCGGAGTGCCTGCGCATACCGCTATTGCTTCTCAAGGGGGAGCACTATCGGGGGGAAGTTCTTCGGAACCTGTCGACATGGTGCATGCGGCGCTCTTGCGGGCGCTACATGCACGGCCGGTAGCCCGCGCAGTGGAGACGCGTGCGCATGCGCCGCTGTATGCGACGAGCCCGCTTCTTGAGTTCCTGAACCGTGTAGCCGCGCTTGTCACAGCGTTCATGCTTACGTTCGGTACGTATGCGATCGTTGACGGTCAGTACGCTCGCTTTGCAGTCGACACTGCTCGTGCGCATGTCGCGTATGTTAAAGATGCGGCGCACAGGGTGATGGGCGCGGATTATGCAGCACTTGCCGCTGCCGTACGCGAATCTGTCGCGGACGTCGCACAGGAACCGGAACGATCACTCGCGTCAGTTGGCCATGCGCTGTTGCCGCTTTCGTCCATCGCGCGTTCGGTAAACAAGTATGTTGATTCCATGGTGGAGGAATACCTTTTCCGCGGGACAGGCATTGAGCGTGGCAGCGTTGTGGTTGAGATAGTTCCTCGAAGTCCCGATATTGTACCGACTAGCATTGGGGACGCTTCGCCGGCAGCGGTGTTCGTTACGAACCACCCTGTGGTCGAACGCATCATCGAGCGGGAGCGCGCTGCGCCGATGGTCGGC
>PFBM01000011.1:16570-18250 GCA_002773285.1 Candidatus Kaiserbacteria bacterium CG10_big_fil_rev_8_21_14_0_10_59_10 | reverse complement strand
GCCGTCGCCGTCGCCGCCGTCATCCCCAAAGCCGCCGCCCGAATCTCCGCAGCAGCCGCCGTCGCCGCCGCCGTCGCCGCCGCCTGAGTCCGCATACAGCGCCAATCTCGCCTCTCGAATTCCATCGTCGCTTCCAACCAGGGTCAGCGGCCAGGTGACGAGCTGGGAAAGAAGCAGTCCGAATCCGAATACTCCAATAACAAAACCTGCCATCCAATACTGTCTAAATAGCGCACGCAACATTCTCATACAAACCATGCCTCTCAAACGCGAGTAATGACTCATTTTCATGAGTAGCCATGAGAAGCGCATGAAGCTCATTCGCATGCAAAGAACGCGCCGCCGAGTTCGGCGGCGCGTCGTCGTTTCTCCCGTACCTCCCCCTCCTATCCCCTCTCGAGGATTATTCGGGGTGCAGCGCCGCTTTCCGAGCGGACGAACACTAGGCGGTCGGTTATGCCTTGCGGCGGCGCGCATGTCTGCTTTGTGTTCGCAGCGTGGACGACTCCTCCGCTCTTGCGCCGAAGGCGGGCAAAGGCGCTCGAGGATGCGTATATAACCCGCGGAAGCTCTGCGATACTCATTCCATAGCTGCGCGCAAAGTGCAGCAGCAGGTAGAGCGACGCCGCGAGTATCGACGTGAGCGTAAGCGTATATGCGGCACCCCCCATCCCGCCGTCGATGCCGGTGTACGGTATCTGCGTGAGCGTTACATGCGGCGGCACGAACTGCGTATGCACCGTCGCCTGGCACTGCGCACTCCTGCCGTGCGAGTCGTACACGGTCAGTACGTAGGTAGTCGCGGTGTGTGGCTGCACGTTTCTGCTTCCGTGCAAGCCGACCTGCCCCACGCCGGAGAGGAATGCGGAAATGGCGTTCGAAGAGCTCCATGTCAGAGTCGAGCTGCCGCCCGGCGGCAGCGAGGCCGGCTGCGCCGCGAGCGTGCACGCCGGCGGCGCGGCCGCGACGGTGATGGTGGTGTGGCAGTTCACCGTGCCGCCGGGGCCGTGCACCGTGAGCGTATATGTCCGCGCAGAAGTGATGTTAGTCACGGTATGCGAGCCGCTCAAAGCCACTGAACCGATGCCATGATCGAGCGAGACAGATGTCGCATTGGCCGTCGTCCATGTAAGCGTCGACGAGCCATTATTGCCCACGTGCGTTGGATGCGCGGAGAGCGTACAGATAGGCGCGCTTGGCGGCTCCTTCACCTTCACGGTCGTTTTACATGTCGCTGAGCCGCCGGGCCCGTGTACGGTCAGCGTGTAGGTAGTGTTGCTCTTGGGCGATACGCTGCGAGTGCCTGAGAGCGCGACGGAACCGATTCCGTTATCGATGGATGCGGACGTTGCGCCAGAGGACGACCACGTCAACACGGAATGCTCTCCTTTTCTTATCTCCGACGGGCTCGCCGATATGACGCACACCGGCTTCGCTGGAGGAGGAGGTGGTGGTGGTGGAGGCGGTGGTGGAGGAGGGGGAGGTTGAATCACGGTAATGGTTGTCTGGCAGGTGGCACTTACCCCGTCACCGCTTGTCACAGTCATCGTGTAGGTTGTGGTGACGCTTGGCGAGACCTTGATAGAACCGTTGGCGGATACTGAGCCGATGGAGGGTGAGATGGTTATGGTACGCGCTCTAGCGGAAGTCCAGACTAAGGTTGCCGACTGGCCTTTATTG
>PFBM01000011.1:2264-16481 GCA_002773285.1 Candidatus Kaiserbacteria bacterium CG10_big_fil_rev_8_21_14_0_10_59_10 | reverse complement strand
CGCCGTCATCCCCAAAGCCGCCGCCCGAATCTCCGCAGCAGCCGCCGTCGCCGCCGCCGTCGCCGCCGCCTGAGTCCGCAAATACAGTATACGTGCCGACATTCGCGCCCGTGTATGAAGATATGACATACGGCGCTACGCTCGCGAGCGCGAACGCGCAGGCCAGTGCACCCAGGAGAAGCAAGATATGCCAATGCCGCCGGGGCGCTGAAGCTGAAGGAGAACGCTGCATACGGCGTATGATATTAGAATTTAGAATGCTGATTAAATTTGAAAATGCGTGTGGTGGGTGCGGCTGAACCCTCGTTCGCCGCACCCACGATTCATCGGCTGAAGTAGACGGTGTTCCCTACTACCCTCACGACAATGTGGCGCCTGCTCCCGTTTTGGGAGGTGAAGCACCAGTCCTCGTGAGGCCGCAGCGACGCTGCGCCGCAGCGCCACCCCTGCCTATTCTCCGTGAGCGGAATGGGGATGGCGGCCCGGACGCAGTCACGCTCCCTTCCGGTCGAGCAGGAACTCAACCGGAACGGGCGTATCCATGCGTATGCCCAAGGCAAAACGCCGCTTGGCACGCAAAATACGGTCTCGCTGCTTTTCTTGTATACGGGCGGCGAATACCCGATGCCTTGCGCGCTCGCCGCCGGTACCTGCGCCACCATTCCCACCGTTAGCAGCAACAGGGCCAGAAGGAATTTCCGAAACATCTGTACTACCTCCTTTAGAACAAGTCCCGTTCATGAAGACGGGCTGAGCAGATTGTGCCGCCCCGTCCTGAAATCTCCATGAAGGTCGCGGCCTCCATTGCTACACGACGCGCGCGCATCAGTCAAGAAATGCGAAAACCGCTCTGCTCGAGCGGTTTTCGCCGACTTTCACTGCTCTCCGAAGCGCACTCGCAACGGAGCAATGCTCACACCCGTCCTTTTAGTTGCGCGATATCACGATGCGCGGCGCGCTATTCCCGTCGGATGCGGCGAAGGTCATCGTGTCCGTGAGGGGCTTCTCATCCGAGCGCATCTTAGGGAGATACGCAGGAGTGAAGTCGCGCGGCTCTTCCGTTTCCTCGAGCAAGTCGACCGCGGGCGCTGTCTCCCCGCTGCCGCGTTCCTCTTCACTCTCACCGGAGAAGGCAACGGGCTTCGCGGCGCGGCGCGGGGTGCGGGAGCGCACGAGTTCCGTCGCAAAGGCAAGCGCTCCGCCGCGGTAGTAGACCATGAGGTACGCCGCAGCGACCGCGAAGGAGAGGAGCGAGAACCAGTAGAGGGCGTTTCCGATCGGGCCCAGGTCGAAACCGGTGTACGGAATTTGCGTGAGTGATACGTGCGTACCGCTAACGGTAACGTGCGCTTGGCACGTGGCAACGCGGTTTTGGGTATCGCGTACGGTGAGCACGTAGGTGCGCGATGTGTTGGGGCGCACGCCAAGCGAGCCGTTCAAGGCGACAGCGCCGATGCCGTCGGAGATTGTCGCGGACGTCGCGCCCGTCGAAGTCCAGCTGAGGTAGGAAGTCGCTCCGTCTTGGATGGTCGAGGGGTTCGCTGTAAGGGTGCACGAGAGCTGCGCCGGCGCGACCGTGCTGACCTGGACCGTCGTCTGGCAGGTATTCGTGCCGCCGTTGCCGCTTACCGTCAGCGTGTAGGTCGTGGTCACCGTCGGGTTTACGACGGTCGAGCCGCTGAGGGCCACGGTGCCAACGGACGAGAGGAACGCCGACGTCGCGTTCGAGGACGACCACGAAAGCGTCACCGCAGTGCCGGGGCCGTAGCTCGGCGTCGCGAAGATTGCGCACGTCGGCTGCACGAACTGCTGCTGCACCGGATGCGTCACCGTCGTCGTCTGCGAGACGGGCACAACGGTCGAGACGTTCGTCGTCTGCGTGACCGGCACGCTCGTCACGACGTTCGTGTGCTGCGAGGAAGGCGCAGACGTGACCGTCTTCGGTTTCGAGAAGTTGAAGTGCGCCGAGAAGGGCTTCGAGATGGTTATCGGCGACGAGACGTAATGCGGCGTCGAGTACGCAGGCGCGTACGAAGGCGCGTAGGAGTACATCGGCACGACATCGTATACGTCGTATACGTCATAGACATCGTAGACATCATAGACATCGTACGCGTCGTATGTATTCCCATAGGTGGTACCTCCCCAGTAGTCGTTGCCGTAGGTGGTGGCGCCCCAATAATCATCGCCGTAGGTGGTACCTCCCCAGTAGTCGTTGCCGTAGGTGGTGGCGCCCCAACCGGAATCGTCCCATGTGGTACTTCCCCAAGTATCGCTCCCCCAAGTAGTGTCGCCCCAGTAATCGCCATAGTCGGCGTGTACGGCGCTCGGGACAATAAATCCGGAAGCGACAATGCTCGCACAGACAAGCGCGATAGCTACAAAAAACTTTCCTGATGTGCTGTTTCCGAACGTCATACGATTATGCGTATCTTTATTAGTAACTTCTCGTAATGTTGGTAACTTTTAGGCACCTGCTTAGAGCCAAGTGTTGCGACCCGATGAAAGCACGAATGAATATGCTAGTCAAGTGCTCCCATGAGATCTGATTTTTAGAGGTGGGCGCCGCGAAACCATTCGCAGCGCCCGAACCTCGTCTTTCAGTAGTCCTTCTTCTCCGCGCCGGACGAAGCGACCTGACCGGTCGCCTTGTCGATGCATTTGCGCGCCACGTCGGCGGCGAACTCCCAACGCTTGTCGCGCTGGAGACGCCCCCGCCATTGCACTCCGTACTGGTTGTACGCAGCATGGCGCACAACCCGGAAGTCCACCCCAGGTCGGAGATGGAAATCCTGGCCGTCCACGGTGAGGACGGCCCCCGTTCGGACGCAATCGGCGATGGCTTTGCCGATACCGTCGCCTATTGGGACGGCGGTCTCAGCATTAGCCGGGGCGGCGGCGAGAACGGCGGCCGCCACGGAAAACAAAAGTAGACACTTCTTCATTGGAACCTCCTTGTAAGAGACCCCTCTTTTCCTCCTTAATGAAGGGCGGCCGGGGTGTACCGCACAAGGTACTTTTCTCAATACCCTCTGCGGTACGTCCCGGCTCCGCTTTGCGAACTACTGTGAAGACGAGTTGTGAAAGAGCTCAACAAATCGGCGCGCATTATATATACAATACTTGCGATTGTCAAGATTTATGGCGTAATCTAAAATACGGCTTGTTTCCTCGCCTAATGGTATAATTTTACTGTGGAAGGCGACATGGACAGGCGCGAATTCCTCAAGCGCACCGGAGGCGCGCTTGCTGGGGCTTTGAGTAACACACTTCCCTCTCTTGCCCGCGCCTCAGACGAACCTACATATCTCGAAAGTGCTCTCACTCCCAAAGAGCTTGAGCAACACAAGACGCGCTCTGCCGAAGCGTTGGTGGCCGATGTGTGGAGCGATGAACAGATGCGCGCATTCGCGCTCAGTCATTTCTTTCACGACGCGCAGACGCCCGAGGCGGCGCAGGAGAAACTAAAGCATTCTTCCACGATGGCTATCCCGAGCGCAACAGAGTTGCAGGAGTTGCAACAGCGGAGCGTGTATGCAGAACGCGGACGAAACACAAGCGCACTCGACGAGCTCGCGTTTCAAATACCCGAAGGCAAGTACGGCTTGTATGTGGATGGCGACACGCAAAAACTCTACCTGCTTGGTAATCGTACTGGGACGCTGGAATTCGTCGCCTCCTTTCTCACTTCGACGTCGGCAAAAGAATGGAGCAACAAGCCGGATTCATACGGCACCCCTCTTGGCCTGCATCGCATCGTGCATCATCGCGCAGGAAAGCTCGGCCAGATTCTTTCAAGAACAATGGAGCTGGAAGGTCACTTCCCAAAGGTCACGGTAGAAGTAGGCGGTGAAGCCAGGCAAGAATACTTTGTGCGCACTCTCAATCACGCCATCGACCCCGCAGTCATCATTACCGATGCCTTCGCCCTGTGGGGGCCTACTACCCCCCTCGAGAGAGGAGTGTTCTTGCACGGAACGAACCATGAAGACACGCTCGGCGCGCGATACAGCGGCGGATGTGTGCGCATGGCAAACGTGGACGTGCATCTCCTTACTGGCACTGACGAGCGCGGCGTTCCTTTCGTCGAAGTGGGGGCTTTGGATAAAAGTGGCAAGAGCGGGCGAGGTGGTACGCCTGTGATGATACATGTTTCTCCTGGCGAAAAAAGTGGGCGGCCCGCTTCATCAAAACCTGCATGGGACGCTAATCCTCCGCGAGAGGCGTCACAACAAGATAGGCTCCCGCCAGGATTCAAAGACGTAACCGGCGAGTAGCTGGAGTATTTAAAAAAGTCGACCACGGCCGCGCGGAGGCGATCGTGGTCGAAGAAAGTACACAGGTAAGATGTGACGTCAGTGACCGGTGACGTCCCGCCATTCCGGACCGAGCGGGTCCTCGCGATCGGTCTTCCAACCGATCGTTGCCGACCTCACCTCCGTCGACTGTTGGTCGAGCTCCTGCACCTTTTCCCGCCGTTCGGTGAGCCCAGTCGCCTCGGCATCGGGGCGCTGTTCCGCGGGCTTCACGGCTTCCACAGCAGTCTGCTCCGTTTCTCCGAGTCGCCGCTCAAGCTCCTGCACGTTCGCGCGGAGCTCTGCGGCCTCGGCGTCTTTGACCGCCAAGCGTTGCTGTGCCGACTTCGCGGCCTCGGCAACCGCCTCCTTGGCCTGTTTGATCTCTCCTTGGAGCTTCGCGACTTCCGCATCCTTCGCGGCTTCGCGCTCATTGGCCGCTTCGAGGTCGCGCTGCGCGGCCTCTAGTTGGGCTTTGAGCTCGGCGATCTCGGCCTCCTTGACCGCGAGCTTCTGCTCGACGGTCTGGACGCCTTCTTCTTGGCTCGGCCTCTCCGGCTCCGCCGTCTGCGGCGCCGGTTTAGACGCTTCGGCGGGTTTCTCGCCTTCTTCGACCGCTTGCGGCACCGGCTTCTCCTGCGCCCGCTCCTTGATGATGTTGAGGGGGGGCAGCTTCGGCGCCTCTCCTCCGCCAGGGCGGTACTCTTCTTGGGCGAATGCAGGGTACGCAACGCTCGTGATGAACACGAGCACGATTCCAAACGCAGTTTTTTTCATCTCACTCTCTCCGTCTTCGGGGTTCAAAACGCGTCATCCACCGGCACAGCGCCGCCAATAAGGCGACGGCTAAGCCGATAGGTAATCCTGAAGAGGAGAAGATCGCCGATGACGACGAGGAGCGCATGATAAAACACATGTTCTCCCGCGCCATCAAGCGCAATTCTCTCCTCGAAGTACACCAAGTAGACGATTATGCCCATCACGATGACGGGCGCGACCGACGCGACGTGGTCCACAAAGACCCACGCCTCCTGGAGTACGGAGCGGGCGATTATCTGCCGTATCTCAATAATGAGATAGACGATGCAGATGTAGCTCCAGTTCTGGTAGACCCACTCTATTCCTCCCGGCCCCAAGACCCGCACAACGAGCTCGGGCTTTCCAAGAATCAGGGTGCCGAGAAGTACGGCGAACAGCAGCGAATTTATGGTCCCGATAATGAGGACCACTGTCCGCACCCACTGGCGGAATCTCGATGGTGTCTGCATCTTGCCTCCTTACCGAAACTTTTGATTACCCTTTGATTACCCTATTTCCTATGATATCAATACAACGGTAAACGCAATGAGTCAAGAAATTGCGGCCGCATCTTTTTGATGCGGCCGCATAGTGCTGTCCCGGGCTCTCATACCTGCCTCCTACCGAACCCAGCGCGGGATACGGAAAAGAACCGTCCGTACCACGACCATCGCCTCGATGAAGACGAGGATACCTTGGAGCTTGATTATCTCCAGAAGCGGAAGCTCCGCCCGAAACCACTCAAGCTCCCGCAGCGCGGCCCGAAGGACCTCTTTGTGGACCCTATACCAGACGCTCATCGCGTCTGTCATTCCGATCCACGCGAGCGCCAGCACGACATGTGCGAGAGCGACCACGACAAGGAATCGGAACGCCGCACCGTGCACGCGCTCCCCCATCAACCCCGCCACGAGTACGAAGAACACGAACATGACCGTCGCGAAAAGGATGGTCCGGTCCATGTTCATTTTGTCGATGGCGATGATTTCCGCATAGATGCGGCTCACCTCCATAGCATTGCCGACACGGAATGCCAACGACCGCGCCGCATCCTCGGAGTAGCCGTACATGGCGCTTAAGGCATGTGCGTGTCCGTACGCCCACAGCGCGTAGAGGAATGCCACGGTAAGCAACGCACTCAGGCCGCGTATGACCGTGAATTTGATCATTGATGACCCCTTTTTCTCTTGGCCGGCCTGCGCCGCCGGTCCGCTCGAAAATCTCTTTCGGGATTCTGCAAATATATACTCGTATTGTCAAACTGCCTGCCGCATGCCTCGTTACTCTTCCTTCATTCCGTCCAGCTCCTCCAGTGCGTGAAGCCCCAGGCGCTGCACGTCCCGCACCGCCATCTCCTTTTCGAGCGTGTCCGCGAAGAACCCCATGAGTATCTTCCCCTGCACGTCTTCCGGGAACTGTTCAAAAAAACGGCGCGGGCTCCGAGGAGTCCGCGCCGTTTGGTCGTGGCCGCCTGCGTCCGCTCAGTACGCTGGCGCGCAGACGGTGAACCCGTCTGAGCGCCTGCGCACGCACGTCGCGCGCGGCACTATAATTTGCCCGCGCGGCACCAGCAGGTACGCCGGCGGCCGCCGCCTCGGCTTTTTTTTTCGATGGCCGTACCCGCCGTACCCATAGAGGGGCCGCGGCGCGAACCCATGCGCCGCCGGCGGCAGCGCGTGGGCGCCGCGAAACTGCCGCGGCTCCCAGGAGCGGTAGAGTTGCTCCCGTGCTTGGGGGTGCATGCACCCCTCGCCTGCGTAGCCGCCACAGTGGATCGGCTGCCCCACCGCGACAGTCGCCGTCGCGAGAAATGTCGCGACCGCCGCCGCGACCACAGAAACCTGTTTGCGCATAGGGTCCTCCCTGGTTTGCGCCAACGCATCGGCGATTAGACTAGCCGATGCTCCTCTCTTAATTATCTCATTAACGAGACAGCTTGTCAATCTTTGCGAACGTGAGGACACCATCGGGGTCGCCGAAGATAAGCCGGCGGTCAATGACGCGTGCGACCTCGACCGGCTTCGCTATCTCGACGGCCTTCCCAATCTCCACCGCCCTGCCTATCTCGACGGGCACGGCGATCTCGACGGGGTGGCCGATGTCTACCGCGCGTGCGATGGTAACGGGCACCCCTATCTCAACGGGCCTTCCTATCTCGACCGCTCTTGCAATGGTAACGGGTTTCGCTATCTCGACCGCCTTGCCGATGGTAACCGGCCGCGCGATTTCCACGGTGCGCGCTATCGTGACCGGCCGCCCTATCTCGACGGGCCGTGCGATAGGAACGGGCCTCCCGATGGTGACGGGGCGCGCTATCGGCACCGAGCGCGCTATAGGCGTCGTGCGCGCCACGGGCACGGAGCGGGCAATGGGAGCGGGGTGCGTCACGGGCACCGCGCGGGCAATCGGCACGGCGCGCGCATCAGCAGCGATGACGCTAACGCCGCCGAAAAATACCGCCGCAATCAGCGTTAGTCCGTGGATTTTTTTCCAGATTTCAACCATATGCGTGTATCCTGCCTGCTGCTTTCTGTTTTCTGCCTTCTGCTCTAAAACTCTCCCACCAGCTCCGCCTCAACGATGAAGCGCGCGTCTTTCGATGCGAGCGTATTGCATGTGACGAGCGTGAGGCGCCGCCCTAGCTCGGGCGAGAGGTCGATGAGCTCTTCGGAGGCATTCGCCGTACGCACGGAAATGACGCTGTACAGGTACGTCTTGCCGTCCGCGCCGCGGATGTTGATGGAATCCCCCGCCGCGAGCTCCGGCACGCGGTTGAACGCCTTGAACATGGGGTTGTGCACGACTGGCAGATTCGAGCTGTGCGCGAAAATGAGGACGTTGCCGCGCTTCCCGAGGAGCGCCGAGTCGACGTACCTCGCGGGGCCGCTCTGTAGGATCTGGTCAAGCTTGTTAATGTCCCGCGTCGAAGGATTTTGCACGGGCAAGTCGAGCGAGAGGGACGGGATGATGATGCGCTCCGGCAGCGTGCCGGGAACCGCCTCCTCCGCGCGCCGCTCTTCCTCGCCGAGCTCCGGCAAGTTCGAGAGGTTGACGCCCCCCGTCCGGCTCGCCGACGGCGGCGTACCATCGATGTAGTACGGCACAAAGCCGATGGAGTCGGCCGCCGAGAGGGTCATGAAGAAAAAGACGACGACGGCAGAGAGAAAGACGCCGACAGGCGGCTTCTTGTGCGTATGTGTATGTGTAGTAGCCATAGTGTCTGCACTATTCGTCATCCGCATGAAGCGTTCATGATGGGCTTGAGATACTCTCGAGCTCGCGCCGGCCTACAGTGCTTGCAGCCGCTCGCGATACTTGACAAGTATAGGTTATCCTTGTAGGATTGTCAAACCATTGCAATTCAAAGGCCTGCGTGGAAGTATCACGGCATTATGGCGGAAGAGATGAAAAAAGAGGAAGAAAGGCGTGATGAGCCGGCCCCCGAGCAGCAGGGTCCCGGCCTTTTGGCTACGATACTAGCTATCGCGGGCTTTATCATACTGGTCATAATCATCATTTGGGGCGCCTCGCACCTCTTCAGTATCGCCTCTTCCGGCATCTCGAACTTCCTGGACCGCTTCCGCGGCGGCGACTCACGCGAGATACAGCTGACGCTCTCCGCCGATACAGTGGACTCCGGCTCGCCGCTCGACATACAGTGGGAACACACACCGGAAAGCGGCGTGAGCGGAACGTACGCCTTTATCTACCAGTGCCGCGAAGGGTTCCAATTCCGCACCCCTTCAGCGGAGGGCGAACTCGTCGCCATTCCTTGCGGCTCGACATACACCTTTACTCCCGACGGAAAGAGCGCGCGCCTCATCCCCGTCCTCTCCGGCGACGCGCAATCGGTCAACATTCCGCTTTCAATTGTCTTCTTGCCGACAACGGGCGGCGATGAGGCGCGCGCGCAAGGAACGGCGACCGTTACGGTGCGCCGCGCAGGCGCAGCCGCGCCTCCTCCTGCCGCGACAACCACGCCGCCTGTCTCCACCACGCCTCCTCCCCCGCCGCCCCCGGCGCAGCCGAGGTACGTAGACCTTGTGGTACGCATTCTCGCGGTCGGCGTCATCGACCAGTGGAGCGGCGCGTTCATCGAACGGGCGCCGTATTCTTCGGCAGAAACAACGGCCGTGCGCTTCGAGATAGCGAATCGCGGCACCGTGCACAGCGGCACCTATACCTTCATAGCACAGCTGCCGACGGCACAGGGATTCACCTACACGTCGCCCCTGCAGATGTCGCTCGGGCCAGGCGATCGCATCGAGAACACGCTGCGCTTCACGCAGCTAGCGCCCCAGGGCGGCACGTTCACCGTCTTTGTAGACCCGATGCACCTCATCAAAGAATCCAATAAGGCCAACAACAGCGCCTCGCGCTACGTCGCACCCGCATCCGGCTACCAGCAGCAGCCCTACCAACAGTACCACTACGGCTACTAGCTCGGACCTGCGACGTTTTCCTTCCCGCTATAGGACCTTCTCTGCACAGCCCCGCGCTGTCTTCCCTTGCAGGCATTCTCTGCACAGCCCCACACCGTTTGCCCTTGCAGGCATTCTCTGCACAATCCTGCACAGTTTCCAAACTTCTCTTCGAAGGCCCGCACAAACCTCCCACCTAAACCCCATAGTCTAACGTGACGCTATAGCGTCATCGTAGCATGTGGATGAGCACGGATGTAGAAAGTATGTGCTGAGTGTGTGTTGAATGCGTGTTGAGTGTGTGTTGTATATATGTTGAATATGGCTGTAGCACAGGGACATATGCCCCTCGAACGGAGATATACCTCGCGACAGGGCACGCTTTATATGTCGAGCGTCGCCTCCTTGGCGTGCGATTGAATGAACGACTTGCGCGATTGCACGTCGGTGCCCATGAGCATATCGAAGATTTTGTCCGCCTCCTGCGCATCTTCAATAGTCACTTGCTTCAAGACGCGGCGCGCAGGGTCCATCGTCGTTTCCCACAACTCGTCGGGGTTCATCTCGCCGAGGCCTTTGTAGCGCTGCACCGAGAGCTTCGGCGCTTTTTTGGCGGGTGTCGCCGCCGACTCTTCCGCCTCCGCCCCTTCCTCTCCCTCCTCGGCTCGGCTCTCCTCCTCGATGGGCACGTCTGCGCCGGCGATCTTCACCTTCTCGTCTTCCGTGTACGCGTACGTCGCCTCCTTTCCTTTCTTTATTTTATACAGGGGCGGCTGCGCGATGTAGAGGTAGCCGCCGTCGATGACGGAGCGGAAATGCCGATAAAACAGCGTGAGCAAAAGCGTGCGGATGTGCGCTCCGTCCACGTCGGCATCCGTCGCGATGATGATCTTGTGGTAGCGGAGCTTCGCAAGGTCGAACACGTCCCCGATCGCGGTGCCGAGCGCGACGACAAGCGCGCGGATCTCCTCTGACGCGAGCATCCTGTCGAGCCGCGCACGCTCGACGTTCAGTATCTTTCCGCGGAGCGGAAGGATGGCCTGCGTGCGCCGGTCGCGCCCCTGCTTCGAGGAGCCGCCCGCGGAATCACCCTCCACGATGAAGAGTTCCGATTCCTCCGCGCTCTTGGTTTGGCAGTCGGCGAGCTTCCCCGGCAGCGCGAGCCCCTCCAGCGCGCCCTTTCGAAGAACCGAATCTTTCGCGGCCTTCGCCGCCTTGCGCGCCTTCATGGCGAGCGTCGCTTTCCCGAGTATCGCGCGTGCGTCGTCCGGATGCTCCTCGAGAAAGGTTGCGAACGCCTCGCCGAATACGCTCTCTACCGCGCCGCGCGCCTCTACGCTTCCCAGCTTGGATTTCGTCTGCCCCTCGAACTGTATCTCCGGAAGCTTTACCGAGACGACCGCAGTGAGGCCTTCGAGCACGTCGTCTCCGGTGAACGTATCGCTGTCTTTCCCGCCATTCTTCTGCTGCCCGTTCAAGGTCCTCGTGAGCGCCGTTTTAAAACCGGTGATGTGCATGCCTCCCTCGCTGTTATAGATATTATTGGCGAACGCGGAAATGCGCGCGGAGATGTCGTCCACGTACTGCAGCGCGACCTCTACCAAGACGCCCGCGTGCTCCTTTTCGATATAGAAAATATTTTTGTGTACCGGCGTAAGGTGCCTGTTCTGGAACGCGACCAATGACTTGAGACCGCCCTCGAAGTAAAAGGTGACGGACGGCACGTCGGTGCCCGAGCCCCGCCTATCGGCGGGCAGATCGCGCATATAGTAGACGCCCTCGGTGCTGCCGATCTTCGCTTCGCGCAGGTCGAGGATAGAGATGCGCAGCCCCCGCACGAGGTAGGCCTGCTGCCGCAGGTGCGCCACAATCGTCTCCCACGACCATTCGCGCTCGGGAAAGACGCTCGGGTCGGGAAGGAACTCGATGATGGTGCCGGTGCGCGCCGAGGGGCCGACTTTCTTTACCTTGCCTTTCGGCTTGCCCCCGTTCTGGTATTCCTGCACATATGCGCCCCCGTCGCGGTGCACTTCGGCGCGAACGTACGAAGAGAGCGCGTTCACGACGGAAACGCCGACGCCGTGAAGACCGCCGGAAACCTTATACCCCTCTCCGCCGAACTTACCTCCCGCATGCAGCACGGTCATGACCGTCTCAAGGGCGGACACTTTCGTCTTTGCGTGGATGTCTACGGGAATGCCTCGTCCATTGTCCGCGACGCGCACCGAGCCGCCGGGCAAAAGCGCGACCTCGATGTCGTTCGCGTGCCCGCCCATCGCCTCGTCGCGCGAGTTGTCGAACACTTCCCAGATCAGGTGGTGCAAACCGGCCGAGCCCGTGGTCCCGATATACATGCCCGGGCGGCGGCGCACCGCCTCGAGGCCCTCAAGTACGGTAATATCCTGTGCGCCGTAGCGCGACTTTGTTGCCTGTTTTTCAGCCATGATGTGTGGTTCAAAAAGAAAAAACTCCCTTTGAGCGCCCCTACAGTATAGCCGATTTTGGCCTGTTTGGGAAGCCCGCATGGGGAAAAATACGGCTTATTTGAGGGCATTTTCCCTCATCCGTTGCTCTCCTCACAGCGGCTGAAGCACCCTCGATGGGAGACGTGTCCTGCGCCCGTCAGCGAATGGCGCACCCTGCCGATCCGAGCGCGGCCGTGATGGCCCTCATGCGCTGATTCGCGTCTTCATCGTAGAGCGTGCGGTCGAATGATTGGAAAATAATACGGAACGCAAGGGACGTCTTGCCCTCTTTTTCAAAATGATCGAACAGGTCAACGCGCCGCACAAGCTCGCCGCCGTGCTCCCGTATCAACCGCTCGATGTCTTCCGCACTCGCGCTGTCGGGTATCCACATGGCGATATCGCGAACGATGTACGGATAGCGGGAAAACGGCTCGTAGCGCTCCGCCGTTGACGCTGGCAGCTCGCTATAGCGATCCGGCGCGGGAAGCCCCTCGATGAGCGCATCGAAATCGACTTCGACGACGCCTTCCTTCGCGTCGCCCTTCGGGATTCGGGCCCCGAGCTCATCGCATACCTCCCGCAGTGCTTCCTGCGCCTCCATACCACCGCCGAGCGAGCCAATGGCTAGATGCATGCGCTCATCCTTGGCGCCCCATACCGCGCCGAGCTCGAAAAGATGGACGCTGCGAAGCCCTACCGTTTCCTTCACCAGCCAATTCTTCTGTAGCGCTTCAGTGAGTCCTTCGCGGATACTCGAGCGCAGGAACGGCCTATCACTATCCACCTTGTTTAGGACCGCGCGCATGCCTTCGCTCCGGAACACGCTGGTGTACACCTCGGAATACCCACGCGCCAGGAGGGCTTCCCGTGCGCGCTCGGCGTATGCGAATCGTGCGTGTATAGATGGCTCTTGCGGAGAGGGTGGCAGCGCGCTAGCGGGAACCGCCTCGTACCCGATGGTGCGGGCGACCTCTTCGACAAGATCTTCGGAAATCATCAGGTCAAGGCGCTCAGGCGGCACCGCAACATCGAGCGTATCGCCGTCGGTAGTAAATGAGAGAGCGTGCCTCTCGAGCGCACGGGCAACATCATCTTTAGAGAGAGCCGTGCCGAGAAGCGCGTTCGCCTTCTCGAGCGATAGAGTAACGCGCGCCGCTGGCTGGGGCGAGGGGTACGCGTCCGCAAACCCCTGCACCTCCCCTCCCGCCGTCTCGAGGATGAGACCTGCGGCGGCGCGCATGCCATGCGCCGCAAGCTCCGGCGAGAGCCCTTGCTCGAAACGGCTCGATGCGTCCGTGCGCAGCTTCAAGGCCTGCGCAGCACGCCGCACAGTAACGCCGTTAAAGTTGGCCGACTCCAATACGATGGCAGTGGTATCTTCTCCAACGCCCGTCGCCTCCCCGCCCTTAATGCCTGCGATGGCAACCGCGGCGTTCGCGTTCTCATCCGCCACTACAAGCATGGAATCGGTCAGTGCATACTCGACGCCGTCGAGCGAACGCATGTTCTCCCCGGGCAATGCGCGGCGTACCGAAAGAGCGCGGCCGCCGCCCCGGGCTGAGAGCTTCCCGGCGTCAAAGGCGTGGAGCGGCTGCCCGAGGTCGAACATGACGTAATTCACCGCATCGACAACGTTGTTGATGGAGCGCTGGCCTATCGCCTTCAAGCGCGCGCGAAGCCACTCCGGCGACGGGCCGATCTTCACCCCCGTGATGAGCCCCGCTATATAGCGCGGAGAGAGCCGCGGATCCTCGAGCGAAATGCGCACCGCGTCCGTCCTCGGTTCGAGCAGTGCCACATCCGCAAGCGGGTCCTTCAGCAAGGGCAGCCCGAGGATCGCCGCGAGCTCTTTTGCGATAGTGCGATGCGAGAGCGCATCGTGGCCGCGATTCGGCGTTACCTTCACATCCAATACGCTATCCCCGCCGTGCCCTTCTATGCCGTCGATCTCGAATGCATGGAATGTAAGCGCTTCCGCCAAACGTTCCGCAGCCGGGAGTTCAGCTTTGAAATACGTCTGGAGCCATGCGCGAGAAATGTTCATGCTAGAGATTTTTAACGAATATCATGAGCTTAGAAGCTCTTGCACCCGCCAAAATTTCCATCGGGAAATTTGGGCGGGTAAGAACTTGTAATTTGCTTCGCTCATAACAATTTCTAAAATTGGTTGATGAAGCGCAGATCGGCCGAGTGCATGAGGCGGATGTCGTCGATACCCCACCGAAGCATCGCGAG